>CAZNHG010000069.1:0-12101 GCA_964572555.1 uncultured Devosiaceae bacterium
GAACCAGAATGCCTGAAACCATGCCCCGCCTGGCGCTTGTCGTCAGCCAGTTCAACCCTGAAGTGACCCATGGCCTGCGTGACGGCGCGCTTGGCTATCTCGCCGAGAACGGCGTCACGATAGCGCCGGACAACATCTATCCGGCACCCGGTGCCTTCGAGATACCCCTTATCGCCAAACGCCTGGCCCAAAGGGAATTCGACGGTGTGATTTGCCTGGGGTGCGTGATCAAGGGCGATACGGCCCATTTCGAATATATCAGCGAGGCATCGGCCCATGGACTGATGCAGGCCGGGCTCGACACTGGCAAGCCGCTGACTTTCGGCATACTGACCACCTATACGCGCGAACAGGCCGTGGTGCGCAGCCGCAGTGATGAACACAACAAGGGCCGGGAGGCCGCCGCCGCCTGCCTTGAGACCCTGCGCGTACTCGATGCGATGCCCGGCTGACAGCGGTGACAAGTCAACGGCTGCATGGTTCCGACAATCTTGAATGGTGTTGCATGAGAAGAGGCATAGATGGCACTGCGATCATCGGGAATCCCTCCCTTGGCAATCAAGTAGCATGCAAATCGTCTCCGACTTCGATCTCACCAGTTACAACACACTGGGCCTGGAAGCCTCTGCCGAAGCCGGCCTTCTTATCCGATCCGGTCAGGATGTGGAGACCGCCATTGAAATAGCTGCTGACCGCGGGCTGCCTTTACGTGTGCTCGGGGCAGGGAGCAACGTCATCCTCAACCGGCGTTTTGCCGGGGTGGTTGGTCTTATGCAGATCGGGGGGGGCGAGCAGGTTGGCACGGCGAACGGTGGCCGGCTCGTTGTGGCCGGAGCGGGGATGGACTGGCAGCATCTGGTTGAATGGACGCTGGCGAACGACCTGCCCGGCCTCGAGAACCTGGCCGGCATACCCGGAACGGTCGGGGCGGCGCCGGTGCAGAATATCGGTGCTTATGGCGTGGAACTTGCCGAGCGTTTTCACGAGCTTGTGGCCTATGACCTCAAGCTGGGAGAGCGCCGGCGCTTCACGCTCGACGATTGCGACTTCACCTATCGCAACAGCGTCTTCAAGAAGGAGCCGGGCCGGTACATCATTACCGAGGTTACATTGTCCCTTCCGGACAAATGGAAGCCGGAGACCGGGTATCAGGGTCTCGGGGAAATGGCCGGCGCCAGTCCGCAGCAGATCATGGAACGGGTTATCGAAATCCGGCGCTCCAAATTGCCGGATTGGCGGCAGTTGGGAAATGCCGGTTCCTTTTTCCATAATCCGGTTGTGACACAACAGGCCGCAGCACGATTGCGTGGACAATACCCGGACCTGCCGGCCCACCCCGCGCCGGACGGGCTGGTCAAGCTTTCTGCGGCATGGTTGATCGACCAGTGCGGGTTAAAGGGCGCCCGTTCGGGATTTGCGGGGGTTCATGTCGATCACGCCCTTATCATTGTCAATCATGGGAATGCCGACCAAACCGACATAGCGGCACTTGCAGAGCTTGTGCGCACGAAGGTGCGGGAGAGGTTCGACATCGTTCTCACGCAAGAACCCGAATGGGTGTAGCTGCTGGACCTGCGGTGCCGACATCGCCATCAATGCTTGTGTGTGCCCGTCCACGGCTGCGCCAGTTGAGGGTGATGATCGGGGCGCACAAGATCGACAATGCGGGAGGCGATCTGGTCCACCATGCCGGAAAGCGTGTCCCCGCCCAGATAGAAGGCCGGCATCGGCGGTGCAACAATTGCCCCCATCGCCGTGACGGCACTCATGGCCTGCAGATGGCCAGCGTGAAGCGGGCTTTCGCGCGCCATAAGGATCAGACGCCGTCGTTCCTTCAGATGCACATCCGCAGCGCGCACCAGCAGATTGTCCGAGTGGCCGTGAGCAATCGCGGCGAGCGTGCGCATGGAGCAGGGGGCCACGATCATGCCGGCCGTGGGGAAAGATCCGCTGGCGATTGTCGCGCCGATGTCGGTTACCGGATGAACGGTGTGCGCAAACGTTTCGAGTTGCCTGAGTCCGCCGCTCCCGATTTCATGCGCCAGTGTGCGTACGGCAGGCTTGGTTGCAATCAGATGCAGCCTGGTGTCGTCTGCCGCCGCCAGTATTTCGGCGATCCGCAGGGCGATCGGCATGCCCGAGGCACCCGACACACCCAATACGATATGGCGCGGGGGGCTCATCGCGATACCTGTTCCGGTTTGAGAGGAAGGCCCAGATCCGCCCACAGGGCGTCGACCCGCGTAACGATATCGGGCGCCATGTGTAGCGGCTCGCCCCATGGGCGGTCGGTTTCCGGTCCGATCTTATGCGTGGCATCGAGCCCCATCTTGCCGCCGAGGCCCGGCCGTGCCGAGGCGAAATCGAGATAATCGATCGGCGTATCTCCAATCGAGACCAGGTCGCGTGGCGCATCGAAGCGCGTCGAGAGGGCCCACATAACATCTTCCCACTTGTGCACGTCGATATCGGGATCGACCGCAATGATCAGCTTTGTGTAGGTAAACTGCGGCAGGACGGACCAGAGGCCCATCATGACGCGGCGGGCTTGGCCGGGATACCTCTTGTCGATTGAAACGACCATCGTGCGGTACGAACAGGCTTCCGGCGGCATCCAGAAGTCCCGAATTTCCGGGAAGTGCTGCTTTACCATGGGCGTGAAGAGTGTGTTCATCGCCTCGCCGAGGCGCGCGGCTTCGTCCGGCGGCCGGCCGGTATAGGTGGTCAGATAGAGCGGGTCCTTGCGCATCGTCATCGCCGTCAGGGTGGCGACGGGGAAGGGCTCAACGGCGTTGTAATAGCCGGTGTGATCGCCATAAGGCCCTTCGGGTACCGTTTCATCCGGGGATACCAGGCCTTCCAGCACGATTTCCGCTTCCGCCGGCACGTTCATCGGCACCGTCAGGGCCGGGGCGATCCGTGTACGCCTGCGGCGCAGCAAGCCGGCGAAATCCAGTTCGCTTATCGCTTCCGGCAAAGGCATGACAGCCGACAGAATGGTGGCCGGGTCGGCGCCGATTGCGACGGCGACGGGCATACGCTCGCCCCGCGCGGCCCACATGCGGTGATGCCGGGCGCCGCCGCGATGCGCCAGCCAGCGTATGATGACCTGGTTCCGGCGGAGCACCTGCATGCGGTAGATACCGACATTGACGTCGGACGGGTCGTCGGGCGCCCGGGTAATGACCAGCGGCCAGGTGATCAGCGGTGCCGGCTCTCCCGGCCAGCACCACTGTGCCGGCAGCATTGCCAAATCGATGTCGAGGTCGAAAAACCGCTGGAACTGAACCGGCGCGCGCGGCCTTATACGAGTGCCCATGCTCAAGGCCGCCCTCAACACAGGGGTCGTTTCCCATGCGGCCTTCAGATCGGCGGGGGGCGAAGGGTGCCGCAGGAAGGCGAGCATCTCACCCAACTCGGGCATCCGGTCCGGATCGATTCCCAGGCCCAGCGCTATTCGTTCGGCGGTGCCAAAAAGATTGGTGAGAACCGGCATGGTGGCCGGGCGGCTGTGCACGTCTATCGCCTGTTCGAACAGGAGAGCCGGTCCTTGCGCATGCAAAACCCGGCGATGAATCTCGGTAATCTCATGGCGCATTGAAACCGGGTGCCGGATGCGATGCAGCAGCCCTTGTTCTTCGAGAACACCGACAAAATCCCGAAGATTGCTGCAGCTGCGCATGAAGAAGACTCCCGGCGTTGACGCGTTTCGATGCCATAAGCCGATCGTCAGGCTGCCGTCTTTGCGCCAGCGCAAGGAAGCGCGGCACACGGTCGCCTATAAAAAGGTGTGAAACAGGAAAGGGTCGGGATGCGCGTTCCCCGTTTGCTTGCAGTAGGTGCCCGGCCTGTGCCGCTCTGGCTGGTCCAGCGTGTCACGGGCGAGGTATTTGCCACGGTTCTTGCCCGGCATCCGTCACTGTTCGATCGTCTGGGAGACTATGCCGCCAGCCGGTATGGCTTTGCCCCGCGGGACCTACCGTACTTTTTCGAAGTGTTGCCTGCGGGTCCCTCGATCAGGGTGATGCGATCCATTCCCGCCAATGGACCGGATGCCCTGATCGAAGGGCCGTTCTTCATGCTGCTGGGGTTGCTGGAAGGGCGTATCGACGGCGATGCCGTATTCTTCTCGCGCGAATTGAGTGTGAGCGGCGATACCGAGGCCATTCTTGCGCTGCGCAATGCGCTGGACGACAGCGCGCTCGATCTGCCGGCCGATATGGCGGGACTCGCCGGGCCTTTCGCGGTGCCGGCGAAGCGGGTTCTGGAATTGGTCCGCACGCGGCTACTGGCAAGGAGCGATATGACATGGAACTGATCTGCCCCGCGGGGACGCCCGCCGCTTTCCGCGATGCCGTCGTAGCAGGCGCCGATGCCGTATATTGCGGTTTTCGCAACGAAACCAATGCCCGCAATTTCCCCGGACTGAATTTTACTGTCCGCGAACTCGAACAGGCGATTGCGCATGCCCGCGATAATCATGTGTCGACGCTGGTAGCCATCAACACCTTCATGCATGCGGGCAAGGAAGACCTCTGGTATCGCGCGGTTGACGATGCGGTGGCCCTCGGGGCGACGGCGCTCATTCTCGCCGATCTCGGTCTTTTGGCCTATGCCGCGGAAAAGCATCCCGACCAGCGGCTCCATCTGTCCGTTCAGGCTTCGGCGTCCAATGCCGATACGATCAATTTCCTCACCCGGACGTTCGGGATAAAGCGGGCCGTTCTGCCCAGGGTCCTCACTCTTGCCGAAGTGGGTGAACTCACCGGCAATATCGAGTGCGAGACCGAAGTGTTCGTGTTTGGCGGCCTGTGTGTGATGGCGGAGGGGCGCTGTTCGCTTTCCTCCTACGCCACCGGCAAATCGCCCAACATGCAGGGGGTTTGTTCACCGGCGAGCCACGTCCGTTACCGGCATGATGGTGACAGTCTGGTCTCCGAACTGGGTGACTTCACCATCAACCGGTTCAAGGCAACCGAAAGCGCGGGGTATCCCACCCTGTGCAAGGGCCGCTTTCGTGCAGGGGAGGCGGAGGGATACATATTCGAGGATCCCGTGAGCCTCGATGTGTTGTCCCATCTCGACGAACTGCGCAGTGCCGGCGTTTCGGCGCTCAAGATCGAGGGACGGCAGCGCGGCCGTGCCTATATCGCCGAGGTGGTCAAGACCATACGCGATACACTGAACGCGGATGCCGGACAGACCCAATCCCATATCGGCAAGCTCAGGGCACTGAGCGAGGGGCAGCGCACCACATCGGGCGCCTATGAAAAGCGTTGGAGGTAGGTGACATGGGGCACATGGACAAACCTTACCTAACACTGGGTCCGCTGCTTTATCTCTGGGAGGGGGAAACGTGGCGGGACTTTTACTTCCGGATCGCCGATGAAGCACCGGTGGAGGCGGTCACGATTGGAGAAGTCGTGTGTTCCAAACGCTCTCACTTCATGGCGCCCTTTGTCGGTGAAGTGAGCGAACGGCTTCGGCGGGCGGGGAAATCCGTCCGGCTGGCTTCGCTGGCACTGGTCACGCTGTCTCGGGAGGAACGCGCGGTACATCAGCTTGCGGAACAGGATCTGATGGTGGAGGTCAACGACCTGTCGGCGCTGCCCGCTCTGGCAGGGCGCAGGAATGCGGTCGGTCCGCTGGTGAATGTCTATAACGCGGCGACCGCCCGCTTTCTGGCAGCGCAGGGAGCGGACACTATTTGCCTGCCACCGGAACTTCCGCTGGGTTCGATCCGTGAAATTGCCAGGGGTGCGCCGGAAATCGACTTCGAGGTATTTGCCTTCGGCAGAGTGCCGCTGGCCATGTCGGCTCGTTGTGCCCATGCGCGGGTGAAGGGCAATACGAAGGACAATTGTCAGTTCGTGTGCCGGGAGGATCCGGACGGGCTGACGGTGCGAACCCTGGACGGGCAGAATTTTCTGGCACTCAACGGCATTCAGACCATGTCCCATACCTGCCAGGCTCTGACAGGTGAAATCGCGACTCTTCAAGCGGCCGGCGTTTCCGGATTTCGCTTGTCGCCGCAGGAGTGTGACATGGTCGCGGTTTCATCCGTCTATGAGCGGTTGGTCAACGGCCACCTCGACGCCGAAGATGCCCGGCATCTGCTCGGGGAGATCTATGATCGTGCGCCCCTGTCGAACGGGTTCGTGTACGCTGAGCCGGGAGCCAATCTCATGCAGCAGGAGTTGCGAGGTTAGATATGCAACAGCCTGTGCCGTGCAAACGCGATGCAGCCGGTATCGCGGGCGGAGACAACGCCATACGCCGCATCCGGAACCTGCTCGACAATATCGAACTCGATTGTGCCTGCCGGGAACGGCTGGACACCGCGATTGAGCGCTTTGCGGAGCTGGAAGAATTTCGTGTGCGCCGGCACGCCCTGGCGGCAGCACGCCACGAACGCCTGCGCATCGCATCCCTTCTGCATCTGCTCGAGGAACTGGAAGAGTTGCCCGTCACCGAGCCGGATGAAAGCGTATTTCAGGAGCTGGCGGAATTGTTTGACGAGGTGATTCAGGCGGCCCGCCGCGGTGAAGCACTGCTTCGCGGGCTTTCCGACGGCGGGAGCGAACGCGGCGGGTGACCGGCGGGCCGTCGAGTAGGGTAGGTAGCGGATGATGCGACCATTTTACATTCTGGCCGGTGGCTTGAGCCTCGCTTTGGGAGGTGTCGGGGTTGTGATGCCGCTCTTGCCAACCACGCCGTTTGTTTTGCTGGGTGCGGCGTGTTTCGCCAAAGGTTCTCCAAGACTCCATGGCTGGCTTGAACGCCATGCCCTGTTCGGACCCATCATCTCGAATTGGCAACGAGAGGGTGCCATTGCGCCGCGTGCCAAGTCGATCGCTGTGGTGACCATGGCGGCAACACTATTGGTCAGCATCCTGTTGCGGGCGCCGCCCCTGGTCGTCTAGATTCAGATACCGGTGCTGGCCGCCGCCGCGCTGTTCGTTGTGACACGCCCGAGTGCGTCGCGGGAAATACCGCGGCATGATTGCCCGACAATCGAGGCCGATTGAAAAACGGGCATAGCTGGACGGTTTCTCAGCTTGTGCCGTGAGTGGCGATGATACGTAGTGCGCGTTTGCGGAATAGCGGCGGCACACCATCCAGGTCGAAAGCGAGCGCATGCCATTGGGCGAGGGTCGCAAGGTACCCTCGTTCGCCGATCGGGATGCATAATCGTTCGCGCAGCCAATGACCGAATGTCCGTGCGCTCATGCCGTTGGCATCAGTTAAGTCTCGGCAACTGCGCAAACAGGGCGCGATTGGCGCAATAGTCCGGCGCGGCCTTCAGCTCGGCGTTGCTGGCCAGCACCTGCCCGCAAGCCTCCGACATTTTGCAGTTGAAGCAGTGAAACGCGCTGTCGCGCAACTTACTGCCATTCAGGGCACCGCTCGCGACGGCAGCGGGCAAATCGAGTCCGCACTGGACCGACATCGCCTGCATCCGGTCAAAGCTTTCGCCAAGCCGAGTTATGAACCGCATTTTGCTCTCCCTTTTTTTGAAGAGTGTCGTTCCGGATCGGGTCAATGTCCTTGATCCAGCACAAACACAGCGGATGTCGGTGGAACTCGGAGGGCATGCGCTTTACGCTGTCGCAAGAACCCGGAGCGGTGTCGAGTTGAACGGAGTGGAGCGTCAATGGGGCCGGTCGCCTTGCTTGATTATTCGGGTGTTGCCCTGTTCGCCGCGACAGGGGCGCTGGCCGCATCGCGCAAACAGCTCGATATCATCGGTTTTCTGTTTCTGGCGGCCGTTACCGGCATGGGCGGCGGGACGGTTCGCGATCTCATACTCGGTGTGCCGGTCTTCTGGGTCGAGCAGCACATGTTCGTTCTCGCGTGTACGGCCGCCGGCGTTCTCGTCTTCTTCACGGCGCATCTGATCGAGTCGCGGTACCGGCTGCTTTTGTGGCTCGATGCGGTAGCCCTGTCCGCCTACGGCGTTTTCGGTGCCTACAAGGGGCTGTTGATCACCGATTCCGCGACGGTCGCCGTGGTGATGGGCATGCTCACCGGGACGTTCGGCGGGATCCTCAGGGATGTCCTTGCCGGCGAGCCGTCGGTTCTCATGCGCCAGGAGATCTATGTTGCGGCGGCCATGGCCGGAGGAGCGGTCTTCGTGGCGGCGGCCGGCGCCGGGCTGCCTATCGCCTGGGCGGCAGGCATCGGGTTCGTTGCCGCGCTCGGCGTGCGCAGCGGCGCACTGCACTTCGGCTGGACGCTTCCTGCCTACCGGTCACGGCCGGGGCGCGATCATGAGGATGCGAGTTGAGCCAAGGCGGCAGTGTGTTCGTGCCCATATTGGCGGGTATTCAATCACCTGGCTTGGCGGCTCCGGGACGTGCGAGGCATCCCTTGAGCTGTTCGCATCGGTCGTGTAGTCATCAGGCATGATGTTCACGTCCACCTTCTTCCCCCGATTCTGAGCGACTTCAAGTCGTAGGCGCTTCCGCGTCGATTGAATCGTGATGGCTCCGCATCGGCGAGAGCCGGAAATGGAGGACGTGCAATGTCCATTCCCCAAGGGATCGGCCTGACACAGCATCAGGTAGAGTGTTTTATCAACGACGGCTTCATCAAGGTCGAGGACGCCTTCAGCGGCGACCTTGCCCGGCAATGCCGAAACGAGTTGTGGGCCGACATCGGCCTGTCACCGGACGAGCCGGAGACCTGGAACGACCCGGTCATTCGTGTCGGCTCGAAATCGTCGCCGCCATTCGTTGCGGCTGCCAATACGCCCCGGCTGCATGCCGCCTATGACAGCCTGGTCGGTGAGGGCCGCTGGTTGGCGCCGGAGGGTCTGGGGAGCTTTCCGATCCGCTTCCCATCGAACGAAAATCCCGGCGACGACGGCTGGCACGTCGACATGAGCTTCGGAACCGACGGTCCGGACTTCATGGAATGGAGGGCAAACGTCAAAAGCAGCGGGCGGGCGCTGCTGATGCTTTTCCTGTTCTCGGATGTCGGTCCCGACGATGCGCCCACCCGGATACGTCAAGGCTCGCATGCGACCATCGCGCGAAAGCTGCTGCCGCATGGCGACGAAGGCGCGACGCTCAGGCAGATATCGGCAGACGGGTATGCGTCCACCGACGACTGCGAAGTCGCTTTGGCCACCGGCAGGGCGGGAACGGTCTACCTGTGCCATCCCTTCATCGTCCACGCGGCGCAACCACATCGCGGTACGGAGCCGCGCTTCATGGCGCAGCCTCCGCTCATGCCGCGCATGGAATTCGATCCGGCGTTGCCCCCGTCGCCCGTCCAGATCGCCATTCGAAGGGCGTGCGGGCTGACCTTCTAGAGCAACTTCCGTTCCGATTGGATCGGAACGGAAGTTCTAACTTATTGAGTGGTCGCGTTTTCGAAGAGGTTCCGGGATCGCGTGGCGGTCCCGGACATCGGCGGGGATGTCGTAAAAGAGTTCCATGGCGGCGCGCCATCCGTGCCTTCAGCTTCCGAGCTCGGCGAGCGAGAGGCCCGCCAGTTCGGCCATCCGCTCGAGTCCGCGTTCGGCGACGCCGCTCAGGCGCGCGGACGCAGCCGTCACGGCGGGGTCGTGGGCGCGCGACGGGTCGAGGCGCGCCGGGTTCAGGGCACACCGGTTTGCCCAGTCGGCAATATCGGACTCCGCGCCATACGCGCGCGCCGCCAGGGTGCCGCGCACCTGCATTTCCGCCCAGTTGGAGGGGGTGTCGGGGAGCGTATTCGGTGGACACAGCCGGTTGCGCTCCCGGTCGTCGTCACGCGTGGCTTCCACGTAGCCGGCCAGTGCCGCGCAAAAGCACGGGAAGCCGGCCCGGATCGTCTGGAGCCGTATCTTGCCGGTCCCCCAGATCGGGACCAGGGGCGGATATCTCAGACCCGAGGCCGCGCAGTGGACGACAAGTGAGCGAGGCGCCAGCGGGATCGAGCCCTCGTCGAGCAGGATTTCGCGACGGTTGATTTCCCTGATGTGCCCGAGCCGCACGACGCGGTCGATCGTGCGGAGCAGGTCGAGCTCCCACCGGCCCAGGGTCGGCGTCTTGGCCATATCCGGGACGACGTCCCGGTCGATCCGGACCATCACGCCCGCGGCTTCAAGGTTCAGGAACAGGTCGTCGGGAGAGTGTGCGTCGATCGCGGACGCCAGCGTGTTCGCCGCAAGGCCGAAGGCCACGACCGGGTCCGGCTGGACCACGGCCCGGTCGAGCATCCAGGGATCACGTGGCCGGACCCAAACGATGTCGTCAGGCGGCACGCCATTGGCCAGCAGCCAGATGATCCCGTCGGTCGCGGTCTTCCCGCAACCGACAATGACGAATTCGCCCGGCGCATCGGTCAGCGTCGGGAGCCCGTTGACGGGCACGAGGCGGACTTCATCGGCGACACCGAACGGCGGCGGGGTGGTCGCGGGGATCGTCGGCGACAGGTAGGTGGCATCGACGACCCGGCGCCGGACATCGACCTGAACGGTTTCTCCCGACTCCAGCGACGTCACGAGCTGGCGGTCATCCTCTTCGCGGTAATCGCAACCGCCGAGAAACGTCACGCGGCCCGAGCCGAGGAATCTGCGATGCAGAATGTCGTCGTAGTATGCCCGGATCTCGGTTTGACGGGCCCGCTCCTGCAGGCCGGCCTCCGGGCCTTCACGCTGAATGGCGCCACTCCCCAGTTCCGTGGATGCGACGCCATAGAACAGCGAGGCCTGGTGCAGCTGAACGAACGGGTAGGCGTCCTGCCAATGCCCTCCGGCCGCGTGGCGCCGGTCGACCAGGGTAACGTGCACGTCGGCGTGATCGATGAGTGCATCGGTGAACGCCATGCCCATCGCGCCCGCCCCCACGACGAGGTAGTCGGTCTCGATTGTTCGCGCCGCCATCGGACTGCTCCCGGCTCCGAGTGACCACTTCCGTCAACGCCATGATATCCCGGGTGCAGCCGCACCGCTTGACGATTGTGGCGTAAACGACTGGAAATCTCATCATACGCTGTGCGGGTGGAAATGGAACGGCGGCCTCGTTCCTCGCTCGCCCGGCGCCTTTCGACCACTGCCGTTTTTCGTCCGGTGGCGCATGTCGCACTCGACTTGGCGGTTCCGCCTGTGCAGGGTTGGTCCCCGGAGACAAGACGGGGCTTTTTCAATGACCAGACAGGACTTTCTTGCGTGCCTGGGCGCCATTGCGACCGGATTCGCCCTTGCGGTTGGCGGGCTTGCGCCGCTTCCGGCGCTTGCCGCGGGCGATGGCGGTCCATATGGCACGGCGCCGGCCTGGGTGCCGCCGGCTCCGACGGGGGAGCGGGGCGTTCCCGACTATGACGAGTGGCCCGAGGCGCAGTCGTATGTGCGCAGGATCGACAGTTCCCTGTCCGATTTCGAGCAGGACTGCGTGCCCTGGGCCGGCGGGCGCACGGCGTTGCTGCTTTTTCGGTCGGGAGACGATTATACCACGGTGGTCAAGCTGCTCGAGCCGGTGCGCGACGATTCCGGTACCTTCAGCGGCGTGTACGCCTGGTACTGGTACGACTCCAAGCCCATTGCCCGCGTCTGGGGGGACCGGATGCGGAAGTTCAACATGTTCGGTATCCCTCTCGACGAGAACGGCGAGGCGGGCGATCCGGCGCGCGGGTATCGCAACAATGCGCATTTGCGCACTCTGATGACCTCGTTTCCCGCGGCGGGCACGGATCCCTCCAGCATCTTTCGCGACGGTCCGTGGCAGGACATCTGCGACAAGCTGGCCGCTCACCGCTACAGCCCCTGATTGTCGCGTGACGCGGCGTGCAAGTTTGGGGGCCCGCGGTAATGTGACGGTAACTTGCATGTTTCACAGTCCCCTCAACGATACGAAGGGGCTGGGGGGCTCGCTTGGTCTTCGACAATTTCACGTTATTCGGTGCCAACGTGATCATGCTTGGCGTGATCGCGGTGGCCTACGTTGCGGCCGAACGCGGGCGCGAAGACGAGCCCTACTGGCGGACATGGACCTGGGCGAACCTGGCGCTGATCGCGGGGATCCTGGGGTACATGTTCGAACTCGGCATGCCGGATTTCCTGCGCATCCTGATGCCGAACGGCCTTTTGCTCCTGGGGTTCGGGCTGCGCTGGC
>CAZNHG010000069.1:12201-13663 GCA_964572555.1 uncultured Devosiaceae bacterium
CTCCTTCGCGATCCGCGTCGGGCAGGGGTTCTGGCAGGGAGCGTCGATGGGGCGTGGCCTTCCCGACGACGCGCTGTTGAATTTTCACCTGATCATCGCGCTGATCTACACTGCCGCCAGCGGCGCCTTTGCCCTGTCGGTGGCTTATGAGCGCGGGGCGGCGAACCTGCGGCGGACGGCTTTGTGCGACGAGCTGACGGGGTTGTTCAACCGGCGGGCCTTCGACGACAAGGTCCGCACCCTGCTGGCGGCGCGGGAAACGGGGCCGTTCGCGGTGGCGCTGTTCGATCTCGATCACTTCAAGCGCATCAATGACGTCTACGGTCATGCAGCCGGCGATGCGGCGCTGCAGGCATTTGCGCGCATCTGCACGGAGTCCCTGCGCGACACCGATTTCCTGGCGCGAATCGGGGGCGAGGAATTTGCCGTGATTTTGCCGCGTACGAGCGAAGGCAAGGCCCTCGCCGTGGTCGAGCGCATCCGCACGGCCGTGAAGGGGCAGCAGATCGCCTATGGCGATGCCCGCTTCGGACTGACCTTCAGCGCCGGGGTCTACCACTCGTCCTCGGGCGCGGAAGGATACGACACGCTGATGCGTGTGGCGGACGACTTTCTCTACGAGGCCAAGAAGGCGGGGCGCGACACGGTGGTCAGCCATCCGGCCGATGCCGGTTCCGAGGTTACTGCGACACCGACAATGCCTGCCTGAGCAGGTGGTCCATGAGCGCGGTCATCGCCGCGACAGCGGTCTCGCTGTCGCCCGTGGCGATGGCGCGGCAGACGGCGGCGTGCCCTTCGGCAGCTTCCATCAGGCCGTCGGTACCGTGATACTGATACCAGAAGCGCCGGCTGTGGACCTGGAGCGGCGCCAGGATTCGCGGCAGGAAAGGATTGGCCGCCGCGGCGCCGAGTGCCTCGTCGAGCGCCTTGTCCTGGCGCAGGAAACCGACGACGTCGCCATGGCGGGCGCAGGCCAGCAGGTCGCGCATGCATGTCTCGACCGCCTCGCGATCCTTCGGCCCGGCAAAGCGCGCGGCGGACCGGGCGAGGAGCGGCTCCATGGCGACGCGCGGCTCGACGGCACGGGGGTAGTCCTCCGGACGGATCTCCGCGATGCGAATGCCGAGCCTTGGCTGAACCTCGACGAGCCCTTCCCATGCCAGGCGCTGGATGGCTTCGCGAACCGGCGTCCGTCCGAACCCGGTTGCCGCGACGATCTCCTTCTCGGTCAGCATGCTGCCGGGATGGAACGCCAGCGTGACGATCCTGTCCTCGATGGCGAGATAGGCGCCATGAAGCTGGGACGCGGCTGATGCTTGCGGTGTGGCTGCACTCATGACGGAGTCGGGGTATCGTTCTTCTAGAGGGTGTCGGGCTGAATGCAGGTTAGTCCGACATCCACTAGTCCTTGTTTTGTCGCGCGTCCGAACCGGAAAAGTGGCAACCACTTTTTCTGGATGCG
>CAZNHG010000070.1:0-13651 GCA_964572555.1 uncultured Devosiaceae bacterium
CATCAGCGGCATGACCTGGTCGACATGCGGATAAGGGTAAACATAGTGCAGCCGGATCCACGCGCCCAGCTCCCCGAGTTCCTCCGACAGGCTCAGAAACCGCGCCTCGACGTCCCGGCCGTGGAACTTCGATGTCGCGTACTTGGTGTCGATTCCGTAGGCGCTGGTGTCCTGCGAGATCACCATGATCTCGCGCGTGCCCGCCTTGACCAGCCGCTCCGCCTCGTAGAGCACACTCGCGGCCGGCCGGGAGACGAGGTCGCCCCGGATCTGCGGAATGATGCAGAACGAGCAGCGATTGTTGCAGCCCTCTGAGATCTTCAAATAGGCGTAATGACGCGGCGTGAGCTTGAGGCCCTGTTCCGGCACCAGGTCGATATGGGGGTCGTGCACCGGTGGCACGGCGTCATGCACCGCCTCGACAACCGCCTCGTACTGATGCGGCCCGGTCACCGACAGAACGCTGGGATGCGTGTCGCGGATCAGCTGGTCCTCGGTGCCCAGGCATCCGGTGACGATCACGCGCCCGTTCTCGTCCAGCGCCTCGCCGATGGCCTCCAGGCTCTCCGCCTTGGCGCTGTCGAGAAAACCGCACGTATTGACGATGACGACGTCCGCGCCGTCATAATCCGGCGAGAAGGAATATCCCTGCGCCCTGAGCGTGGTCAGGATGCGCTCGCTGTCGACGAGCGCCTTGGGGCAACCGAGGCTGACCAGACCTATTTTCGGCGATTGAGCCATATGCGAAATGCCTGCGCGTTCTGGGCGTTTTCAAGAAGTGGATATCAATAGTCCATTTTCAACGGAAGGACCGCACCCACCAAAACGCAACTACTCCGGGAGAAGCCGCTGTCATAACTCAATGCGCGCAAACGTCAATGATCGTGCGCGGGGCAGGTGACCCCCCGCGCGCAGTCACGACGTGGTATCGCTGCCCGATTCCTTGGGTGGCGGCGTGCGGCGGGCTGTCCGCCGCGGGCGGCTGGACGACGTTCCGCTCTTCGCCGTGCCCGAGCCGGATTTGCTCGAACCCGACTTGCCGGCCGCCTGGCTGCGGCTTCCCGATGACTTGGCGCTCGACGCCTTGCCCGACGACGACTTCGACGACGATGAGGATGGCTTCGCCGAACCGGTCGCGGATGAACCGGCCGGAAGCGCTGCCGCGTCACTGTCGCTTTCCTCGTCGCGCTCGGCCAGTTCCTCGATGGCGTCGCGCACCTCGTCGATCAGTGTCGAGGACGAAGACGAGGTTTGTGTGGCCGACTTCGCGGCGCGCTCATTGGCCTTGAAGAACACGATCAGCGTCTCGCACACGATGCGCAGCACCACGAAGCCAAGAAGGCCGAACACGACGATTTCAAGCAGGCCCCAGAGCCCGGAACCGAAGCCGAAGCTGAAGGTCGCGAACAGGTGGCTGATCGCCCAGAGGGCGAGGGCGGCAAGGCCCAGCAGGTAAAAGATATTCACCAGGCGCGGTGCGATGATGCGGTCGAGGCTGAACAGGACCGACCCCGTCGCCAGGTGTTTGAAATCATCGAGGGTCATGGGCATCCCCTTCGTATCGGTTCGTGAAACGGTGCGTCCCGCAAGGGTGCAGCGCAATCGAGGCGGTTACAAGTCCCCCGCATCATAAGGCGTTGGCGTCGCAGGACCAAATCGGCGCTCGAACGCCTGCTTGAGCGCCATGTCCACCTCCGCCATGGACACGATGTGCCCCAGATCCTCGAAACTCGTCACCCCGTGGTCGGAAACCCCGCACGGCACGATTCCGTCGTAATGCGAAAGATCCGGTGCGACGTTGAGCGCGATGCCGTGAAAACTCACCCAGCGCGATACGCGCACCCCGATCGCCGCGATCTTGTCCTCGCTGCCCGCGCCGCGCTCCGGCCGGGGCACCCACACCCCGATCCGCGACGAATCCCGGCGTTCGCCGGTGATGTTGTGCATGGCGAGCGTGTCGATGATCCAGTCCTCGAGCCCCTGCACGTAGGCGCGCACGTCGCGCCCACGCTGCCTGAGATCGAGCATGACATAGGCCACGCGCTGTCCCGGCCCGTGATAGGTGTACTGCCCGCCGCGCCCGGCCTCGTAGACGGGGAATCGGTCCGCCTTGAGAAGGTCCGTGTCCCGTGCCGACGTTCCCGCCGTATAGAGCGGCGGATGTTCGAGAAGCCACACCAGCTCCTCGGCCTCGCCCGCGGCGACGGCCTGCGCCCGCGCCTTCATCGCCTCCAGCGCCTCGGGGTAGGGCACCGGGGAATCGGAAATCCGCCATTCGACCGGCCTGCCGTCGGCACGCAACAGTTTTTGCGGGGTACTCCCGTCCGGATTCGTGTCGGGCGTTAACTTTTCGATAACCATGAGCTGTGAAAGGTGCCTTTGACGGGGCGGGCCGCATCATGCGGCCGCCTTCAGGATTTGTTCGTGGTTTCCGGGTTATATAAGGGCATGTTCGAGGATATTGAAGTCGACATCACCGTGGAACTGGGCGCAACCACCATGCCCATCCACCATCTGCTGCGAATGGGTCGCGGGGCGGTGATCGAACTCGATGCCACCGAACGCGATCCCATGCGGGTCTACGCGAACAACAAGCTCGTCGCCAAGGGTGAAATCCGCGTCGACGAGGGCTACGTGACCGTTCAGGTTACCGAAAAGACCGGCAAATCCGAATAGCACCGAAATTGCTGCTCAAGGCGCTTGAGCTTGTCGACCTGATTTGCTACACGCTAGCTCGCTTCGCCACATGGCTGAGCTTTTGACATGACGAGTGCGGTCGTGGCGGAATTGGTAGACGCGCAGCGTTGAGGTCGCTGTGGGGTAACTCCCGTGGAAGTTCGAGTCTTCTCGACCGCACCAGTCATCTCTTTTGGGCAAAACGCTCCTTCATCGAACATGGCTCTCTCCGGTCTCGATCCGAAGGCTGACGGTGGTCTGAGACCAGCGGCACCTTGCCCTCATCCGCGCAATCTGAATCGGATTCCGAACCTCGGATTTTCGTTCTAAACGCCTGTCGTCACGACGACTTTTCCCTTCGCCATGCCATCGCCGAGCAGCCTGAAGGCATCAGCCGTCTCCTCAAGGGGAAACGTTCGGTCGATCACCGGAACGACCGTCCCGGCGGCAAACAGCGCCTTCATGTCCTCGAGGTCGCCCGTGCTCGGCCGCCAGACCAGCAGTCCGAGACGCTTCGATCCGAACCGGGAGAGGAGCGGTCCGACGAGCCCCGCCTGGGAAATCGCGCCAATCGTGCCGCCCACCATGACGAAAACGCCCCCCTCGTTGAGGCAGCGCGCAAAGGCGAACACCGAGTGGTTCGCCACCGCATCGATGATCAGGTCGTAGCGTTCGCCCATCCGCGTGAAGTCCACCTGGTCGCAGTCGAGGGCGACGTCGACGCCCTGCTCGAGCAGGAAATCCAGCTTTGCCGCCCGATCGACACCCGTAATCTTCGCACCGCCATTCCGCGCCATCTGGATGGCGAATGTCCCCATGCCGCCGCCGGCGCCATTTATGAGGACGCGTCGCCCCGGTACGCTCAAATCCGCTTTGCGCATCGCCTGTAACGCCAGCAACCCGGCCTGCGGCGTTGCAGCGGCCTGCTCGAAACTCATGGCCTTCGGCTTGAGAACGAGGAACTTTTCACGGGCGCAGACATAATCGGCGAATCCACCCCAGCCGCTTTCGGAAATATCGCCGAATACGGCATCGCCCGCCTTGAAGCGGGAGACGTTTGCGCCCACGGCCTCCACCGTCCCGGCAATGTCGGCTCCCAGAATCGGCCAGCGCGGCCCGAACGGCCCCATCATGCGCCCCTGAAACGTGCCGGTGAGCAGGTCCCAATCCCACGAATTGACCGACGCCGCGTGCACGCGCACCAGCACCTCGTCATCCCTGGGCACGGGCCGCGCCGTCTCGATGAGCTTCAGGGTTTCCGGCGGGCCGAAGCCCGAGCAGGTTATCGCGCGCATCGCGCCCGCCGCTTTCGTCACAAGCTCAATCCTCCTGCGGAATTGCGATCGACAGGACGCCTTTCTTGTTTCCCACCTCGACATAGCGATGGGCATCCACCATCTCTTCGAGCGGCATCGTGCGGTCGATCATCACCTTGAGGATTCCGTCTGCCATCATCCGCTTGAGCGTGTCGAGGTCGTCCACGGCCTCGCCTGCCAGCGCGAACAGGACTTTCTTGCTCCCGCGCCGCGACGTCCACACCGCCCGCATCATCTGCCAGAAGCGCGGATTGCCGAGAAAATAGCGCCCGTTCTCCTTGAGCGCCTTCACGCTAGCCCCGAACGGGCTTGTGCCCGCCACGTCGATGATCACGTCGTAGCGCGTGCCGGAGCGGGTGAAGTCTTCTTCGTCATAGGCGATGACATGGTCGGCGCCGAGCGCGCGCAGCATGTCCAGCTTGTCCGACCGGTCCACGCCGGTCACCTCGGCGCCCGCGTTCTTGGCCAATTGCACAGCAAACATGCCGATGGCCCCGGCTGCGCCGTTGATCAGCACATGCTCTCCCGCGGCCACGCGGCTATGGCGCACGAAATGAAGCCCGTTCAGCCCGCCGGTGGGAATGCCGGCCGCTTCCGCGTAACTCGTTCCCTCGGGGATCGTCGTGATTGCCGCTTTCTCGGAAAGGCACAGATATTGCGCATAAGTCCCCATGCGAAAGCTGCTGGAGCCGAAGACGCGGTCGCCCGGCTTGAACCGCGTCACCGCGCTGCCCACGCCAACGATCTCTCCGGCGGCTTCCGTGCCCAGGATCGGATTGCGCGGCTTCGTCAGTCCCATCGCGATGCGCAGCGGCAACCAGATCCACCCCGCGATCCTGAAAGCCCGGAGTTCGCAGTCGCCGGCCGTGACCGTCGTCGCATGCAACTTGATCAGCACCTCGGTATCCTTGGGCTCCGGCCGGGGCATCTCGCCCGGCTCGAGAACCTCCGGCGGCCCGTACCGCGTGCAGCGAATAGCCTTCATGTGCGTCCCCGAATCCCCATGCTACCAGCGTCAAGGTGGAGCATAGCGGTATTCGCTGGTCATTCGCATCCGGAAAACGCGCACAAACACCCGTTTGCGTAGTATGAGGGCACCAGCCCTTCACCCCGACGGAGCAACCGTGCCCCCCAGCAACGCCAACGGCACCGCCGAAGCCTTTATCCGTGCCAACATGCGCCTCATGCCGGTCCCTGCGGTCCCGGAAATCCGTCTTTACGCGCCCCATGCGAACTCGGGGCTCGGCCGTTTCGTCGCTGAGAATCCGGGCGAGGCGGGAAACAACGCGCCATATTGGGCCTATGCGTGGGCCGGTGGCACTGTCCTCGCCCGCTACATTCTCGACAACCCACAAATCGTCGCGGGCAAATGCGCTCTCGATGTTGGCGCGGGCGGCGGTATCGTCGGCATCGCGGCGGCGATGGCCGGAGCCGCCGAGGTGCGGGCCGCGGAGATCGACAGCAACGCTCGCGCAGCGCTCGCTCTCAACGCGCAAGCCAATGACGTCGCGATTGCCGCCATCACCGGGACGGTGAGCGAGGAAACGCTCGGCTCCGTCGATATCGTCCTTGCCGGCGACGTCTACTATGCCGCCGATGTCGGGGAAGCGATGACCGCGCTGTTCGCGCGCTGCACGGCGGCCGGCCTGCCGGTTCTCGTGGGCGATCCGGGCCGCGCCGATCTCGCCACGGCCCACCTGCGCAAGCTGGCCGACGCCCGCGTGCCCGACGTCGGCAGCGGGGCGGACGCCACCCGTCCTGCCGCCGTCTACACCTTCGTCTGAGCTGGGGGCGGCGTCCGGCAGCGCAGCCATGCGCAGTTCCGCTTGGTCCGTCCGGCGCTTTGTGCTTAGTGGCCCGCAACGTGTCGTGAAAATGCGGTCGGCGCCGTTCGGGCTCTGGCGATACGGTCATGATCGCGTTACACGATTGATGTTCTTGAAGCTTTGCAGCGCGGTGGTGCGGCGATGGGCGATACCGACGACAACCTGATGGAGGGCGCGGCCGAGGAAGAACTCGGCCTGCGCGACGAAGACGGCCATATCTCGGGCGAGTGGATCGAGGAGCTGCGCCAGCATCTCGCCGATGGGGACCGCGACGAGATCGTGCGGCTGTTTGCCGACCTGCACGAGTCCGACACCGGTGACGTTCTCGAGGCGCTGAACTCGGACGAGCGCTATGCGCTGGTCAGCGGCCTTGGCGAGGATTTCGATTACTCCGCGCTCACCGAGGTCAACGAGGCCGTACGCCTGGACCTCATGGACCTGCTGCCCAGCGCCGACATCGCGCGTGGTGTCGCCGGCCTCGACAGCGACGATGCGGTCTACATCCTCGAGGACCTCGATGCGCCCGAGCGTGACGAGATCCTGGCGCAGATGCCGGCCTTCGAGCGCATGTCGCTCAAGCGCTCGCTCGATTTCCCCGAGGAATCCGCCGGCCGGCGCATGCAGTCGGGTTTCATTGCCATTCCGCCGTTCTGGACGGTGGGGCAGACCATCGACTACATGCGCTCCGACGCCGGGCTGCCCGACGAATTCTACCAGATCTATGTCGTCGATCCGGGGTTCAACCTGCTCGGCGTCCTGCCGCTCGACCGCCTGCTGCGCTCCAAGCGCCCCACGCGGATCGAGAAGATCATGACCACCAACGTCTTCCAGGTCGAGGCGACCGAGGACCAGGAGGAGGCGGCCCGCATCTTCCAGCGCTACGACCTTGTCGAGGTGGCCGTGGTCGACGAGAGCGAGCGTCTCGTCGGTGTGCTGACCGTCGACGACATCGTCGACGTCATCCACGAGGAAGCCGACGAGGATATCCGCGCCCTGGCCGGTATCGGCGACGAGGAAATCTCGGATAACGTCTTCGAGGCCGTCAGGAGCCGCGTCACCTGGCTGTCCGTGAACCTGGTGACCGCCATCCTCGCTTCGCTGGTCATCGGCCTGTTCGAGGCTCCGATCAGCAAGATGGTGGCGCTTGCGGTGCTCATGCCCATCGTCGCCTCGATGGGCGGCAATGCCGGCACGCAGACCATGACCGTAACTGTGCGCGCCCTGTCCATGCGTGAGCTCGACCAGTTCAACATGCGCCGCCTGTTCAATCGCGAGCTGCTGGTGGGGATCGTCAACGGCGTGGTATTCGCCGCTATCATGGGTCTCGTCGCCGCCATCTGGTTCGCCAACCCGATCCTCGGTGTCGTCATCGGCGCGGCAATGATCATCAACATGATCGCTGCCGGAATGGCAGGTATTCTCATACCGCTGGGCTTGAACAGGATGGGGGTAGACCCCGCCGTCGCGTCCACGGCGTTCGTCACAACCATCACCGATGTGGTTGGATTCTTTGGATTTCTCGGCCTGGCGGCCGCGTGGTTCGGCCTGTTCTGATCCGGTTAACCGCGCCCGTTTCCGGTTATCCCCGCTATTCAACGCACGCTTGCAAACGGTGTCCGATATGATTAATCAAATCTTACCGACCGATGGCTGCACCGCAGTCGTCAGCGGGGGAGAAACGGTTGTTAACAAGGAGCACGCATTGCGCAGCCAATCCAAGGCCGTGTGCTGGCGGGCCGCGAGTTGGACCTTTCTGGGCTTGATGTCGCTCGGACTGGTCGTGACTGTCGTGGCCGGCGCGTAAGACAGGGGAGGGGCCGCCAAGGGCCCCCGGTTTTCGAGTTTCATCGAAGGGCGCCTCGGCAGTGGGGCGCCCTTCGTCATGACGGGGTGGACATCATGCGACTTCTCATCGGCAACAAGAACTACTCGACATGGTCGTTGCGGCCGTGGCTGGTGCTCAAGCACTTCGCCATTCCCTTCGACGAGGAGTTCGTGCCCCTGCACGGCGAGGGCTGGAAGGAGAACATGATCTCCCGCACGCCCACCGGGCGGATTCCCGTGCTGATCGATGGCGATCTCGTCATTCCCGAGACGATCGCGATCATCGAGTACATTGCCGACGCGCACCCCAACAAGCCGGTCTGGCCCGGCGACATCGCCTCGCGGGCGCTGGCGCGGGCCGCGAGCGCCGAAATGCATGCCGGCTTCAAGGCTCTGCGCGGGGCGGCGCCCATGAATCTGCGCGCCTCCCATCCCGGGCGGATCGACTACGACGGCATCAAGGCCGACATGCGCCGGCTCGAGGTACTGTGGGGCGAATTGCTGGCGCGCTCGGGCGGTCCCTACCTGTTCGGCGACTTCTCCGCGGCCGACGCCATGTATGCGCCCGTCGCCACGCGCCTGCGCACCTATGACATTCCGGTCTCGGCGTTGACCACCAGCTACATAGAGGCCATCTACGACCTGCCCGCGTTTCAGGAGTGGCACGAGGCCGCCATCAAGGAGCCCTGGATCGTCGAGCAGGACGAAATCGACCATGTGCAGGGCGTTGCCCGATGATGAACCTGATAAAGCTGTGTGTCGGTGCCGCGAGCGTCGAGGATCTCCTCGACTGGCGCGAAATGCGCCGCGCGCAGGGCCAGGGGCGCGCCGACGGCCTGAACGTGCACCGCACGCGCATGATGCCCAAACAGCGCGACGAGGTTCTCGACGGCGGCTCACTCTATTGGGTCATGTCCGGCCACATCCGCTGCCGCCAGCGCATTGTCGGCCTGGAGCCGGAGACCGACCATGAGGGCAGGGCCTGCTGCCATATCCTGCTCGATCCGGAAGTCGTGCGCACTGTTCCACAACCGAAACGCCCGTTCCAGGGCTGGCGTTACCTGCGGCCCGAGGACGCCCCGAGGGACCAGGATTCCGGCGAGTCCGAGGGCGATCCCGAGCTCGCCGACGAGCTCGCGAAGTTCGGCCTCATCTAGAGCGTTTTCAGAACAAGTGGATACCACTTGTCCGGTTCGAAAACGCGACCACTCAAGAACTTAGAGCTTCCGTTCCGATTTAATCGGAACGGAAGCTCTAAGTCCGGTCCCTGACGCGGCGTTAATTTTAATACTTTGTAAACCGTGCCGGATATTGTCTGGTCATGGCTGGATTCGCATATTCGGCCCAACGGGGCATGCCGGAGGCATTATGGAGCGTGATAGCGCACACGTCGTCGTGGTCGGGAACGAGAAGGGGGGATCGGGCAAGTCCACCACTGCGTTCCATCTGGCGGTTTATCTGCTTTATCAAGGCCATAAGGTGGCGACGGTGGATGTCGACAGCCGCCAGCAGACCTTCACGACCTACATTCGCAACCGCCGCGAATGGGCGCACCGCAAGAACAAGCGCGTGCCGCATCCCACCCATTACCACTTGCCGCAGACGCGCGGTGATTCCATCCGCGACAACCAGAAATCGGAATTCGAGCTGTTCCGCCACGCGGTTCTCGAGATCGAGGACGACGTCGATTTCATCATCATCGACACGCCGGGCTTCGACACCCACCTCACGCGCCTGGCGCACTCGCTCGCCGATACGCTCGTCACGCCGCTCAACGACAGCCTGATCGACCTCGACGTGATGGTGCAGGTGGATTCCGACACGGGCGAGCCGCGCGAACTCAGCCACTATGCAAGGCTCGTCCAGCGCGCCCGCAAGGAGCGGCTGGCCATCGACGGGCGCACCATCGACTGGGTGCTCGTGCGCAACCGCATATCGATGCTCGCCTCGCGCAATGCCCGGCTCATGCAGAGCAGTCTCGAGCGCACCGCACTGCGCCTCGGCTGCCGTGTCGCCGATGGCATCGCCGAGCGCGTCATCTTCCGCTCGCTGTTTCCCATCGGGATGACCGTGTTCGATCCCCTCGACGAGGGGCTTCTGGGTGGTTTGCCCTCCATGTCGCACATCAGCGCCCGGCAGGAGTATCGCCATCTCGTCGAAGCCCTGCACCTGCCCGTGCGGGAGTCGCGCGATGACGACGCCGTGGAGTGGGATGCCAGGGGACCGGAGCCCGTCCAGCTTCCGCTCGAGGTTACCGCGTAGCGGTATCCCGTTTCGCCGTTCCGCCGATCGTCATCGTCACGGACCGGCGGTTGGTCGGCGCGAAGACGTCGATATCGATATTGACGGGCGGCTGCATCATGCGCCGGGTGCGGGCGGACAGCACCATGACGGCGCTGAGAAGATCGGACACCTTGCGCCGCACCGGCTGCGGGTGATGATAGGTTTGCAACGATTTGAGGGCGCGCTCGCGGATCGCCTGGTTCTGCGAGGCGAGGGGGGATTTGGCGGCAAACTCCGCCAGATCGGCAATCGGTTTCGTATCGCTCATTCGGGCTACTCCTTACACACGCGCCAAATTCGCTTCCCCGGGCCGTATGGCCCTTCGCAATGCGGTGGTCAGCTCCGCATCGCGAGACAACTCATGCTTTGCTTCTTCAACTTGTCACACATGGTGCGCGCCTGGTCGCCATCGCCAAATCCGGCGAACCGCGCGCGATAGAAAGTCCGGCCGTTCTTCTGCGTGGTCTCCACGAAGGGGCGGAAGTCGGACAGCCCGTTCATCTTCGATACGGCGTCGCTGATCAGGGTCTTGGCCCCATCTTCGCTATGCGAGGCGCCGACCTGTAGGATCCAGCTCTGCGAGATCGAGGGGTCGACCGAGCCGCTCGTCAGCAGGTCGATCGCATCGCCTTGCGGCGCAGCATCGCCGATCGCCTCGGGTGGCAACGGCCCGCCATCGCCGTTCTGCTGGGTATCGAGCTTCAGTGTCTTGCTGATCCACGCACCCACGATATCGCCGGAAGCGGGTGCCGGCGTCGGCGCATCTTCCGAGCCGGCCATGGTGCGCGCCGCGGTCGCGGCGTCGGCGTTGGCCGGAATGAGCTCGACGGGGGCGGGCCGCGGCTGCGAACCCCCGGTACCGGTCACCGATGCCACCGCAATCGAGTTCGGCGCATCGTTGAGCGAGGCGGGCGCCGGTGGTGCCCGGCGGAACGAGGGGATCGGTGCGGGCGTAACCTTCGCGACGCGGATATGTCCTTTCGGTCCCGGCTTGGCGATCTTCGCCTGGGCGTAGAGGTGGCCGCTGTGGGCCTTGGGCAGGTATTCCTTGACCAGCGACAGCACCTTGCTGTTGCGCGACGCGCCCGAGTTGAACCCGAAGGCGGCGACGATCAGGTGGCGACCGTCCTTGTTGGCCGACGTGAGCAGGTTGTAGCCCGCGTCGTTGATATAGCCGGTCTTGATGCCGTCGATGCCGTATTGGCCCAGAAGCCGGTTGTGGTTGCCGAAGGTGCCTTTGCCGTACTTGAAGGCCCGGATTTTGAAGTAGTCGGCGTAGTCGGGAAAGTGCTGGTAAAGCGCCGAGCCGAGCCGCGCTTGGTCGCGCACCGTGGTGATCTGGCGCGAGTCCGGCAGGCCGGAGGCGTTGCGATAGACCGTATGGTGCATGCCCAGCGCCCGCGCGGTGCGCGTCATGCGTTCGGCGAACTCGGATTCGGTGCCCGAGATGTTCTCGGCGATGACCCGGGCCGCGTCGTTGGCCGACTTGGTCACCAGCGCCTTGATGGCGTTCTCCACCGAGATGGTCGTTCCGGGACGCAGGTACAGCTTGGTCGGAACGGCCGCCGCGGCGTGCTTTGACACCTTGAGCGGCGTGCTCGGGCTGATGTTGCCCGCCTCGAGTTCCTGGAAAACGATATAGAGCGTCATCGCCTTGGCAATGGAGGCGGGATAGCGCTTCTCGTCCGCGTCGTGCGAATAAAGCGTCTCGCCCGTCTTGGCGTCGACGACGATGCCCGCATATTCGCGGCGGTTCTGCGCCTCGGCGGGCAGGGCCGCCAGAACAAGACCGAATGTGAGAAAAATCAACGCGATATGCCGCATCTTGAGCGACACTCGGGACTCGAGTTTATGGGTAGCCACCCCGTACTCCACTTGACTACTCCCGGACGATACGCAGCCGGTGCTTTGACTCGGTGCTGGCGTCCGGCCCCCGTCGGCGCGCCCACACCCCCTTGCATCCCGCATTGATAGGGCGCTGCCGGTTACAAATCGGTAAAGCGTGTGCAACTTTATTCAATGTGGATGGGAGCGATCAAAATTTGGTGCGAACTCGGCTCTTAACAGCGGCCAATTTTTGCCTACATAATGAGCCAGCATCCCTTGTGAATTCCGAGCTGAAGACCACCCGAAAAATGCCTGAGATCAGACTAGACCGAGACGATCCGTCGATCCTCAACCAGGACGAGACGGTTGAGGGCCGGTGGCGGGTTATCAGCGCCGGCGAGGACGGCGGGGACAGTGACGACGGCGACGACGAAACGGGCCGCGAGAGCGGCGTTGCCACCAAGGTCCGGACACGGGCCAAGCGGCCGAACATGTACCGGGTATTGCTGCTGAACGACGACTACACGCCCATGGAGTTCGTGGTGATGATCCTGCAGGAGGTCTTCAACAAGTCGAGTGACGATGCCTGGCAGATCATGATGCACGTCCACAAGCAGGGCGTGGGCGAGTGTGGGGTGTTCCCCTACGAAGTCGCAGAGACCAAGGTGACACGCGTAATGGATGCTGCACGCAAGGAGCAACATCCGCTACAATGCGTGATGGAAAAGAAATAGGATCGGATCGAAATGCCTTCATTTTCCCGCGGGCTGGAAAAAGCGCTTCATCAGGCCATGAACCTGGCCCGTGAACGCGCGCACGAATTCGCGACGCTCGAGCATCTGCTGCTCGCGCTCACCGACGACCGGGATACGATCTCGGTCCTGACGGGGTGCGACGTGGATATCGAGGCCCTCAAGGCCGATCTCGAGGAATTCGTCGACGAGGAACTGGACAGCCTGATCGTGCCCAACGGGCAGGACGCGCGTCCCACGGCCGCGTTCCAGCGCGTCATCCAGCGCGCTGTTATCCATGTGCAGTCGTCCGGCCGCGAAGAGGTGACCGGTGCCAACGTGCTCGTGGCGATCTTCGCCGAGCGCGAGAGCCACGCCGCTTACTTCCTCGAGCAGCAGGACATGACCCGGCTCGACGCCGTCAACTTCATCTCGCACGGCATCACCAAGTCCGGCATGAACGAGAGCCGGCCCGTGCAGGGCCAGGACGGCGAGGCGCGCGGCGGCGAGGAAGGCGAGCGCGGCGGCCAGGCCAATTCCGCCTTGAAGGACTTCTGCGTCAATCTCAACGAGAAGGCGCGTGCCGGCAAGATCGATCCCCTGATCGGCCGTGACCCCGAGCTGCGGCGCACCATCCAGGTCCTGTGCCGGCGCTCGAAGAACAATCCGATCTATGTCGGTGATGCCGGCGTGGGCAAGACCGCCATTGCGGAAGGTCTGGCGCGCAAGGTCATCGAGGGCGAGGTTCCAGAGGTCCTCAAGGACACCACTATCTACGCGCTCGACATGGGCGCGCTGCTGGCGGGCACTCGCTATCGCGGCGACTTCGAGGAGCGTCTCAAGGCCGTGATGAAGGAACTCGAGAAGCAGGACAACGTCGTCCTGTTCATCGATGAGATTCACACCGTCATCGGCGCCGGCGCCGCCTCCGGCGGCGCCCTCGACGCGTCGAACCTTCTCAAGCCCGCGCTGGCATCGGGCGCGATCCGCTGCATCGGCTCGACGACCTACAAGGAGTACCGCCAGTTCTTCGAGAAGGACCGTGCTCTTGTGCGCCGGTTCCAGAAGATCGACGTCTCCGAGCCGACCGTCGCGGACGCGATCGAGATCATGAAGGGCCTCAAGCCATACTTCGAGGAGTACCACAAGCTTACCTACACCGACGACG
>CAZNHG010000071.1:0-13570 GCA_964572555.1 uncultured Devosiaceae bacterium
AGCCCAAAGACACGGAAACGGGCGTGAAAATGATCGGGAACCTTGCCGGAATTTAATCAGAGCACCGGATTTCTTGCCAAACCTTAAGCTGAACTCCGGCGGACCGGGGTGTAGGGTTCGGGTATCAGTCGCGACAATGATCGAAGGAGTGGTGCGATGCCCGATGCGAGACGTTTTTCCCTGAACCGGCGCAGGGCGCTCTCGTTGATCGCCGTGAGTGCGGCGGGTGGCGTGATGATGCCGCGGGCGGTATTCGCGCAGGCGGCGGGCGGCAACGCGGATTTGCTGCTCGACACGGATGTATGCGCGATCGTTCCCGAAGTGACCGAGGGGCCGTACTATTTCGATCCGCAGCTCGAGCGTGCGGATATCACCGAGGGTAGGCCGGGGCTCGCGACGGAAGTGCGGTTGCAGGTGGTGGATTCGACCTGCCAGCCGCTGCCCGGCGCGCGGGTGGATATCTGGCACTGCGATGCGGCGGGGCTGTATTCCGGCTATGTGAACCGGACGGACAGCGGAGCGGTGTCGGCCGAGAACGAGACGTTCATGCGCGGCACCCAGTTCGCCGACGACAGCGGCGTGGTCACGTTCCAGACCGTGTATCCCGGCTGGTATCGCGGGCGGACGACGCATATCCATTTCAAGGTGTTCCTGGACCAGACGAATGTGCTGACCGGGCAGATATTCTTTCCGGACGAGCTGAGCGATCAGGTTTATGCGGCGCTGGAGCCCTACAGCGACCGCGCGGCGGAGCGGGATACGCGCAACGCGTCCGACCGCATCGCGCAGCAAGCGGGCGAGGCGTCATATGCAACGGTCGAGGAACTTGCGGACATGTATGTCGCGACGCTGATCGTGGGTGTCGATCCCGGCGCCGCGTCGTAGGGGGCGGCGGGGTTCGGGCAGGGATGTCCGCCCGAACCGGCGTAGCGTTCAGCTGACCACCGTGACCTTCTCGGCGGCACGGGTGATGCCCGTGTAGAGCCAGCGGCGGGATTCCTCGCGGAATACGTAGCTTTCGTCGAAAAGGTAGACGTTGTCCCACTGGCTGCCCTGTGCCTTGTGTACGGTCAGGCAATAGCCATAGGTGAACTCGTCGTACTTGCGCCGCAGGGGCCAGGGCATCTCGGCCTCCTTGCCGGTGAAGAAATCACGGTGCGTCGTGACCCTGGTTTCGGTCATCGTGCCGCCGACATCTTCCGCCGCGAGGGAGAGTTCGAGTTTTCCGGCGTTCTTGCGCGCGACGTCCGTGACGATCCAGATCTGGCCGTTGAGGAGCTTCTTGCGCGGGTTGTTGCGCAGGCACACGACGCGGTCGCCGATGGTGGGGCCGTCACCGGGCAATTCGAGCAGTTCGCGGATGCGATTGTTGTAATCGAGCCGCGTCTTGTTGCGTCCCACGAGCACCTGGTCCGCGGCGAGCACATCTTCCTGCTCGACGTCGGTTTTGTCGACGACACGGGATTCCCCGTAGGTGCCATGCTCCAGCCGGCCACCCTCGCGGATGTCGCGGGACAGGCGCACGATGGGATTGTCCGCCGCTTGCCGGTGGATCTCGGTGAGCATGAAATCCGGCTCGGCGTCGGTGAAGTAGCCCGTGCCCTGAACGGGCGGGAGCTGGAACGGGTCGCCGAGCACAAGAACCTTGGTGCCGAAGGACAGCAGGTCCTTCGCGAGGTCTTCATCGACCATCGACACCTCGTCGATGACGATCAGGTCGGCGTCGTTGGCGGGCGAATCGCTGTCGAGCTTGAACCGCGGCTCGCCTTCCGCATCGGAGATCATCGAGTAGATGAGGCTGTGAATGGTACTGGCGCCCTTGCAGCCGCGCTTGCGCATGACCAGCGCCGCCTTGCCGGTGAAGGCGGCGTAGCGCACGGACTCGAGGTCGCCCGCGAGGTGGCGTGCGAGGGTCGACTTGCCGGTGCCGGCCCAGCCGAACAGGCGGAAGACCTGGTCGCCGCCGGGATCCTTCAGCCAGTCGGAAACCGCCTTCAGCGCGGCGTCCTGCTGTGACGACCATGTCACCATGTGCGTTGTCCTCGACCGGATTCCGGGGCGCGCGCCGCCCCTGCCAATTTCCATGGGGTTGCTGCATTGTCCTGCTTGACAGTGTTCGCGGCAACAGGCAATCCCCAGCCGATTTGTTCAATGGGCGCCGCTGCTTGCGGGCGGCGGACACACGGCTTAACCTCGATCCGGAGAACCGCTGAAGCGGCCGGACACCATCAAGGGCGGCGGACATCATGACAAAGCGCGCATTCACCTTTCCCGGGCAGGGCAGCCAGGCCGCCGGCATGGGCAAGGAGCTTGCCGAGGCCTACCCGGCAGCCCGTGCGGTGTTCGAGGAGGTGGACGAGGCGCTGGGACAGAAGCTGTCCGCCATCATGTTCGAGGGGCCAGAGGACACGCTGCGGCTGACCGAGAACGCGCAGCCGGCGCTGATGGCGGCCTCGATGGCGGTGATCCGGGTGCTCGAGGAAAAGGGCGTCAGCGTTGCCGAGCATGCCGCTTACGTGGCCGGGCACTCGCTGGGCGAGTATTCGGCGCTGTGCGCGGCGGGGACGTTCACGCTGGGCGACACGGCGCGGCTCCTGAAGACGCGCGGGCAGGCGATGCAGAAGGCCGTGCCGGTGGGCGAGGGTGCCATGGCGGCGCTTCTCGGCCTGGAATTCGAGTCGGCGAAGGCCGTTGCCCATGAGTCGGGCAAGGGCGATGTATGCGACGTCGCCAACGACAATGCGCCGGGCCAGGTCGTGGTCTCGGGGCACAAGGCGGCCGTCGAGCGGGCAGTGGACTACGCCAAGGATGCGGGTGCACGGCGGGCGATGCTGCTGCCCGTGAGCGCGCCTTTCCATTGCTCGTTGATGCAACCGGCCGCCGACGCCATGAAAGAGGCGCTGGCGGAGGTGGAGATGGCGGCGCCGGCGGTGCCGCTGGTGGCGAACGTCCTGGCCGAGCCGATCACCGATACGGACGATATCCGGCAGCGCCTGATCGAGCAGGTGACGGCCATGGTGCGCTGGACCGACAGCGTGAGCTGGCTGACGCACGAAGGGGCGGTGACCGATCTTCTGGAACTCGGGACCGGCAAGGTACTCACCGGCCTCGCCAAGCGCATCAATCCGGATGTCAATGCGACCGCGATCGGCACGCCCGCCGATATCGATGCGTTCGTCGACAGCCTTTAGGAAGACAGGACGGAGTTCATGTTCGATCTGAGTGGCAGGAAAGCCCTTGTAACCGGTGCCAGCGGCGGGATCGGCCGCGAAATTGCCAAGGCACTCGCCAATGCGGGCGCGGAGGTGGCCCTCAGCGGCACGCGCGTCGAGGCACTGGAGGCGACGGCCTCGGAGATCGACGGCACCACCCATATCCTGCCATGCAATCTTTCCGACCTGAGCGCGGTGGACCAACTCGTGCCGGATGCCGAGGGGGCGATGGACAGGCTCGATATCCTGGTGAACAATGCCGGGATCACCCGGGACAACATCTTCATGCGCATGAAGGACGAGGAGTGGGACCAGGTGCTGGCGGTCAACCTGACGGCGGCGTTCCACCTCAGCCGTGCAGTACTCAGGGGCATGATGAAGCGGCGCTATGGCCGGATCATCGGGATCACCTCGGTGGTCGGGGTAACCGGCAATCCCGGGCAGGGCAACTACGCCGCCTCCAAGGCGGGATTGATCGGCATGACGAAATCGCTGGCGCAGGAAGTGGCGGCGCGCAACATCACCGCGAACACCATCGCGCCCGGTTTCATCGGCTCCGCCATGACGGAGGAGCTCAACGAAAAGCAGCGCGACACGATTCTGGCGCGCATTCCTTCGGGACGGCTCGGTTCGGCCGAGGAGGTTGCGGCCTGCGCGCTTTTCCTCGCCAGCGAGGAGGCCGGCTATGTCACCGGACAGACGCTCAATGTGAATGGCGGCATGGCGATGATCTAGCTGCGCGCGCGGGGGCAGCCCCGTGGCATAAATTCATGCCGTAGCCCAAGAAAGGGGCATAAAGGCGGGCCCGGCAATATGGTCAGGGCCACAAAAGTGTGATAGTGGCGCGCTCACCGCGCGGGCGGGAGCTCCCACACATCGCGCAGAAAAGCCGCGGCAACGCGGTGAACATCTTGGCCGCGGCATTGACATGCATTCGGGCCTTGCGGCTTAAAGAACAGAACAACATTGGTTCGTTGAGAAGGAAGTATATCATGAGCGACATCGCAGATCGCGTTCGCAAGATCGTTGTCGAGCACCTCAATGTCGAGGCGGATAAGGTCACGGAAAAGGCCAGCTTTATCGATGATCTTGGCGCGGATTCGCTCGATCAGGTCGAACTCGTCATGGCTTTCGAGGAAGAGTTCTCCGTCGAGATCCCCGATGACGCCGCCGAGGGAATCCAGACTTTCGGCGATGCCGTCGAGTTCCTGACCAAGGCGACCCAGTAGGGCGCCCCCATACAGGGGTCAACGCGTGCGATGCAGTTGCGGCGGGTAGTTGTCACGGGTCTCGGAATCGTCAGTCCACTGGGCTGCGGAGTCGATGCCGTGTGGTCCAACATTCTCGCCAGCAAGAGCGGCGCCGTACGTGTCGACGATATGGAAGTCGACGATCTGCCGTGCCAGATCGCGTGCCGCATTCCGCTGGGCTCGAAGGCGGAGGGGAAATACAACCCCGACGAGTGGATGGAGGCCTAGGAGCAGCGCATGGTAGACCCGTTCATCGTCTTTGCCATGACCGCGGCCGATCTGGCGATCGCGGATAGTGGCCTTGAGCTTTCCAAACCGGAGGACCAGGAACGCGCAGGCGTTCTGATCGGCTCCGGTATCGGCGGGATCGGCGGCATCTACGATGCCTCCGTCACGCGTTACGAGAAGGGCCCGCGTCGTGTGAGCCCGTTCTTCATCCCGGGGCGGCTGATCAACCTCGCGTCCGGGCACGTTTCCATCCGGCACCAGCTCAAGGGACCGAACCACTCGGTGGTCACGGCCTGTTCGACCGGCGCGCACGCCATCGGCGATGCGTCGCGCCTGATCGCGCTGGGCGATGCCGACGTGATGGTGGCGGGCGGCACGGAATCGCCGATCAACCGGTTGTCGCTGGCCGGGTTCGCGGCGTGCCGGGCGCTCTCCACCGGCTTCAACGACAATCCACAGGTTGCCTCGCGTCCCTATGACGTGGACCGGGACGGGTTCGTCATGGGCGAGGGCGCGGGCACGCTGGTGCTCGAGGAATACGAGCATGCCAAGGCGCGCGGGGCGACGATCTATGGCGAGGTGATCGGCTACGGATTGTCGGGTGACGCCTATCACATTACCGCGCCGGCCGAGGATGGCGACGGCGGCTATCGCTGCATGTCTGCAGCGATCAAGCGGGCGGGAATCGATCCCGCGGACATCGACTACATCAATGCGCACGGAACCTCGACGCCGCTGGGCGACGAGATCGAGCTCGGTGCGGTGACGCGGGTTCTGGGCGATGCCGCCGACACCATCGTGATGTCCTCGACCAAGTCGGCCGTGGGGCACCTTCTCGGTGCCGCCGGGGCGGTGGAGGCGATCTTCTCGCTCATGGCAATGCGTGACAACGTGGCACCGCCCACGATCAATCTCGACAACCCGTCGGTCGAGACCAGGGTCGACCTGGCGGTGAAAAAGCCGGTGGAGAAGGAGATCAACGTGGCGCTGTCGAACTCGTTCGGGTTCGGCGGAACGAACGCGACGCTGATCTTCCGCAGCGCCGACTAGCCATTCCCCTTCCTACTGTGCGCGCAGGACGCATAGCCGGCAGCGCAGGCCTTCCTTTTCGTGATAGGGCGAATCCGTGATCTGGCGGATGCGCACGAGGCCGCGGGCCTCCATGTCGCGCAGGTATTCGGGATACTTGTCCTTTTCCCAGACTTTTTCGTGCACCGTCACGATGATCGGCGCATCGGGCCTGGCGATGCGGGCGAGTTCGTCGAGACCTTCCGGGCCGACATGGCCGCTGGTGAACACGCCGATGCTGAGAATGCCGTCATAGGTGTCGTCTTCATAGGGCAGACGGCCGGTCATGTCGGCTTCGATCAAGTTGCGATAGACGCCCTTCTCGCGGGCGACGTCCAGCATTTCCACGGACAGGTCGTTGCCGTCGATGGTGCTCACGCCGAGTTTGTGCAACGCGGCACCCGCAAGGCCGGTGCCGCAGCCGGCGTCGAGAATGACCGCCCCGGTGCCCACGCGCTTCGCAAGGGCGGCGGCGGCGAGGCCCGGGGCGACGTAGCCCATGCCTTCGGTGGTGTCCCGATCGTAGTTGCCGGCCCATTCGCGATAGGCCTCGCGCGTGCGTTCCGCATCGCCGTCTAGGTCGTACACACGTTGCAGGATTGGGTTCTTGACCTCTTTGCTCACTTCGTTCTCCTCGGACTGTTGCTCCCTGGCACGCCAAGGTGCCGCGCGAGGCGGTGCCCGGCCGGTTCCGTGCCGGGACGGGGCTCAAGCGCCGCGCCGGGGCATGATTGCATGGTTGCGGGCCGTCTAGCAGGGGTTTGCGCGCCATGTCCACTTTCCCTGAGCAATCTTCGATGCTAAGCAGCACCGCTTGCCGGGAATGGTTCCCGGCATATTCGCAGTACAACCTGGAGACGGAAAGATGATTACGGTGAGATTCCCCGATGGCGCCACACGCGAATTCGCGATGGGCACCACGGGCACGACCGTGGTCGAATCCATCTCCAAGTCCCTGGCCAAGAAGACGGTGGCGATGAAGCTCGACGGCGAGCTGCGCGACCTGTCGGACGAGCTCGCGGACGGGGCGGCGATCGAATTCGTGACCCGCGACGACGACGCGGCGCTGGAGCTGATCCGGCACGATGCCGCGCACGTGCTCGCGGAGGCCGTACAGGAGCTGTGGCCGGACACGCAGGTGACCATCGGTCCGGTGATCGACAACGGATTCTATTACGACTTTGCGCGCGAGGAGCCGTTCTCCGAGGAGGATTTCGCGGCCATCGAGAAGAAGATGGGCGAGATCGTCCAGCGGGGGGCGGAATTCACCAAGGAGGTCTGGGACCGCGAGGAGGCCAAGAGAGTGTTCGCCGCCAAGGGCGAGCACTACAAGGTTGAACTCATCGATGCGATCCCGGCCGACCAGGACGTCAAGATCTACAAGCAGGGGCAGTGGTTCGATCTGTGCCGCGGCCCGCACATGCGTACGACAAAGGATGTCGGGGCGGCGTTCAAGCTGACCAAGGTGGCCGGTGCCTATTGGCGGGGTGACAGCAACAACGCCATGCTCAGCCGCATCTACGGCACGGCCTGGGCCAACAAGGAGCAACTCGACTCCTATCTTCACATGATCGAGGAGGCGGAGCGGCGCGACCACCGCAAGCTCGGCCGGGAAATGGACCTCTATCATTTCCAGGAAGAGGCGCAGGGTTCGGTCTTCTGGCACGCCAACGGTTTCCGCATCTGGCGCGAGCTGGAGGCCTATATCCGGCGCCGGCTCGATGCGGACGGCTACGACGAGGTGAAGACCCCGCAGCTTATCAACAACAAGCTGTGGGAGCAGTCGGGCCACTGGGGCAAGTTCCGCGAGAACATGTTCGTGGTGCCGGACGAGGTGCCCTCGACCGAGGAGGATCAGCCGGTCCTGTCGGGCGAGGGGAACCTGATGGCGCTCAAGCCGATGAACTGCCCGGCGCACGTGCAGATCTTCAAGCAGGGCACGAAGTCCTACCGCGATCTGCCGCTGCGCATGGCGGAATTCGGCTGCTGCCACCGCAACGAGGCGCACGGGGCCCTGCACGGGCTGATGCGCGTGCGGCAGATGACGCAGGACGATGCCCACATCTTCTGTACCGAGGAGCAGGTGACGGAGGAAACCAAGCGCTTCCTGGCGCTGTTCGCGCGGGTCTATGCGGACATGGGGCTGACCGACATCACCTACAAGCTGGCGACACGGCCGGATCAGCGCGCCGGCGACGACGCGACCTGGGACCGGGCGGAGAAATCGCTTGCCGATGCGTTGACGGCCTCGGAGGTCGATTTCGAGTATGCCGAGGGCGAGGGCGCGTTCTACGGGCCGAAGCTGGAGTTCCACCTGACCGACGCCATCGGGCGGACTTGGCAGGCGGGCACCTATCAGCTCGACTACGTCATGCCCGAGCGGCTCGATGCAAGCTATGTCGGCGAGGACGGGCAGCGTCACCGGCCGGTGATGCTGCACCGTGCGGTGTTCGGCAGCCTCGAGCGGTTCATCGGGCTGCTGATCGAGCACTATGCCGGCAAGGTGCCGCTGTGGCTGGCGCCGGTACAGGTGGTGGTGGCGACCATCGTCTCGGATGCGGACGACTACGCCGAGAAGATCGCCGCCCAACTCAAGGCGGCGGGCATTCGGGTTGAAACCGACCTGCGCAACGAGAAGATCAACTACAAGGTGCGCGAACACTCGGTGGGCAAGGTGCCGCTTATGTTCGTGGTGGGCAAGCGCGAGGCGGAGGAAGAAACCGTCTCCATCCGCCGGTTGGGCGAGCAGGGGCAGAGCGTCGAGCCGATCGTGGAGGCCATGGCGGCGCTCAAGGCGGAGGTGACCCCGCCGGACCTCAAGGCCGACTGATCAACAGGCATGGGGCGGCGCCGGCGGTGCCGCCCTTTTCGATTCCAGCGGGCCATAGATCATCGGGCGATTAGTCTAAATCGCCCGATGATCTAGATTCTTAGTGGTCGCGCCGGTTAAGCGAAAACCGGATTCCACTTTTTCGCCCGGCGCCCTAATCCTCCGTCCGCTCCGTGCTGTCCTCGGCATAGACCGAGGTGAGCAACTCGATTTCGCGCGGCTCACCCGCCGTGACCTCGAAGTCGCGATTGTAGACGTTGTCGCCGCGCTGGGCGATCACGGTGTAGTCGCCTTCGGCGAGAATGGCGGAGGGGAAGGCCCCGAAATCGGAGAAGACCGTCTGCTCGCCGCCGGCCTGGTTCACGGTCCAGTCGACGTCCGCAATCGCCTCGCCGCCTTCCTCGGAAACGAGCTTGAAGCTGATGCTGCGGGCCTTGTGGTAAAGCGTGGCGTCGGTGATCTGTCCCGGCTCGACGCGCAGGTCCGCCCGGACGCGGGCATTGTTGTCGCCGAAGTGCGAAACGACCTCGTAGACACCCGCGTTGAGATGGACGAGCTGGCGCGGGGCGATATCGTCGGCGATCATGACACGTCCGCGTCCGCTGTCATCGGTGCCGTGTACCTGGAAGTTGAGCTGTTCGGGCCGAATGGGAATCTCGCCTTCTATGGCCGCGTTGAGGCGCAGCGCACCGGAGTCGAGGATCAGGGTCTTGCTGTTCGAGCCCATCTCGACATGCACTGCGTCGGTAGCTTGCGAGCGGCCATAGGCGACGTGCACGAGATAGTCTCCGGGGGGCAGTTCGAACGAGGCCACGCCGTCGGTGGACTTGGCGAGAAGGGCGAGCTGGCCCGACTCGTCGGTGCGCGAATCGAAGATGCGCCAGATCAGGCCGTCGGGAATCATGGTGCCCGCGTCGGTGATCTTGGCCGAAAGCGTGACGGGCTGGGGCGGGCCACTGGCGTGCGGCGGGCCGTCAGGGTTGCGTCCCTCGTCCTGGATGGCGTCCGAGAGGGCGTCGAGTGCCGAGTTGCCCTGATGCGGTACCGTGCCCTGTTCGCTCGGGCCGGAGTCGCCGCGGTCGATGCGCGGGCGGGGCAATGGCGGCTCATCCTGTGCCGCGACCGGAGCCGGCATGGCGAGAAGGGCGAGAAACAGGGCGCAAAGAATTCGGCGCGGGAGTTCGGAATGCAGCATGTCGAAGCGGTTATGTCCGGATTCTTGTTTGTTGACCAGATAGGTCTGGATTGAGGAGATGCTGTGTCATAGAAGGCGTCGGCCAAAGGAAAGTGAATATGCCGCAAATCCCGCAGCTTCTCGATTATCTCAAGACCCGCCGTTCTGTCACCCTGCCGTTTTTGCGGGAGCCCGGACCGAGCGACGCCGAACTCGAGGAAATTCTGACCATCGGTGCCCGCGTGCCCGATCACGGCAAGCTCGCACCCTGGCGGATGATTCTTTACACGGGAGATGCGCGGGCCGAAGTGGGTGAACGGCTGGCGGCGATCCAGCAAGCGCGCAATCCGGACATTACCGAAGAGGTGCTGGAAGCGGAGCGCAAGCAGTTCCTGCCCGCGCCGTTGACCGTCGGGGTCGTGAGCACCGCCGGGCCGCATGTGAAGATCCCCGAGTTCGAGCAGCTCCTTTCGGCCGGGTGCGTTGCGTACAACATCGTGCATGCCGCGTTCGCGCTGGGCTATGGCGCTCACTGGGTGACCCGCTGGTTCGCCTATGACGACGAGGCCGCCACGATGCTGGGAGCGAAGGAGGGCGAACGGTTCGTTGCCTTCGTGCATATCGGCACGCCGGAGGCGCGCCTGGAGGATAGGGACCGGCCGGACGTTTCCGACGTGGTCTCGACCTGGCAGGGTTAACGACATCTTAACCCGGTTCAGTTTTCGTTAACTCGACGCCGCCGCTTCGGATCGGGATTCCATGGCCGTACAGCCGATCAATGTACCGCAGCAACTCGCCTATGTGCTCAATCGCGCGGGGGACAAGAGTGGTGTCGATTTCGACTACCTGCTGCAAACGGCCATGCGCGAGAGCAGTCTCAACCCGCAGGCGAAGGCGCAGACATCATCCGCGGTCGGGCTGTTCCAGTTTCTGGAGGGAACCTGGCTGGAGGTCATGAAAACCGAGGGCCCCAAGCTCGGCTACGAAAAGTATGCCAACGCCATCGTCGATACCGGAGACGGGTATACGGTGCCGGACAGGCAGATGCGCGAAGAGATACTCTCGCTGCGCGAGGACCCGCAGATCGCGGCGGACATGGCGGCTGCGTTCACCCGGCGGAACGGGGAGTATCTCAGCGACAAGTTCGGGCGCATGCCGAGCGCGGGCGAGCTCTATATCGCCCACTTTCTCGGGGCCGAGGGCGCGGCGCGCCTGTTCGAGGCGGGGCTGGAGACTCCCGACCGGATCGCTGCAAAGCTGTTTCCCGCGCAGGCGGACGCGAACAAGGCGATCTTCTATGCCAACGGCGAGCCGCGCACGATCCGGGAGGTCTACGAGGCGCTGGTAAGCAAGCATGCGCCGCGTCCCGGCGGCAGTCCGGAGTTCGCTGCGCAGCAGATGGCGCAGAATCCCGATCAGCAAACTGCGCCGGTTGCCGCGCAGGAGGCCCCCAGGATGTCGTTCCGCAGCCTTTACAGCAACAGCGGGAATGAGTCGCAGGGCGCGCCGCTGGTCGACACGAGCGGGGCCGGGGCGGGCTTTTTCACTCAACTCTACAACAAGTAGCGGCGGGCGCATGGTTGCCCATGCGTTAAGCCGTACAGTGAACCAAACATTAAATCTTCGCTCCTAGCATCCCGTCACACTCTGCTGGAGGTCGGAATGGTTGCGTATCAGGAGTTTGTCGAACTGTCAGGATCCGGGGACAGCGAGGCGCGCGGGCGCGCGGCGCACTATGCCGCCACCGCGTTCGTTGGGCACACCGGACCGGCGGACGAACAGGCAGCGCTCTATGCGGCGCTTGTCGGCTTTCTCGACGATTCGTCGGTCAAGGTGCGCGCGGCGCTGGCCTACGGCCTGTTGCATGCGGCCTGCGCGCCGCGGCCGATCATGGTGTCCCTGCTCAACGATGCGCCCGTGATCTCGCGGGCGGTGGCGCAGTATTCGCCGGTTCTCGTGGATGCGGACCTGCTGCCGCTGGTGCGCACCGGCGACGAGCCGATGCTCGGGGTTATCGCGGCGCGGCCCAGCCTGAGCGTTCGCATTGCGGAGGCGCTGATGGTGCGCGACATCCGCGCGGTGACGCTGCAGGTGCTGGCACGGGACGACGTGGCGCTGCCGGCCGGGCTTCTGGACGATCTGGCGCGGAACAAGGGAGACGATGCCGCGGTGCGCGGTGCGATTCTCAAACGGCCGGAGATTTCGGCGGCGGCACGGTATCAGTTGATCGAGAAAGCGCGCGACGCCCTGGCCACGGCGCGAATCGTCAAGGGCGCAGTGGTGCCGCAACGGCTCAAGCGGCTGCTACGGGACGCGAGCGACACGGCAATGACATCCATTGGCGAGCGCGAGGCCGGGGCCGCGCGCGGGGCGTTCTCCGCGCAGATGATCAGGGAAGACCGGATCAGTCCGCGTGTCATGCTGCATGCGATCGTCAGCGGGCATGCGCTGTTCTTCGCCGACTGCGTGGGCGTTCTGGCGAGCATGCCACGGGCCAAGGTATTCACGCTGTTGAACAAGGGGAGCCGGGCATCGCTCAACGCGCTGTTTGCCAAGTGCGGGCTGAGCGAGGCGCTGCGCAATGTCCTGGCGCGCCTCATCTTCTATGCGCGGGAGGCGGACCTTTCGGACGACCTCGCAGCGCGGCACTATATCGTGACGGCGCTCGTGGACGAGCTGATTACCGAGCATGACGGGGTCGTGCCGGAAGCGCTGGAGGATGCGTTCGCCTATCTCAACGAACAGAACGTGATTCTCGCCCAGCAGGCGGCGCGTGGCGTGATGCCGGCGTTCGCGGCGCAGAGCGACGAAGAGCGCATGCTGCCGGACGGCGGAAGGGCCGTTGCGGCACTGCCGGCGGCATAACCCTCAATACTGGAACTGTTCGTTCAGCACGCGTTCCTCGAGCCCGTGGCCGGGGTCGAAAAGCAGGGTGACGACGTGTGAGCGGTCTTCCCTGACCACCACCTCGACGATGTTGCGGAACTCGACGTTGTCGGCCACCGCGTTGACGGGGCGCTTTTCCGGTTCGCTGGTGCGGAAGGTGATCTCGGCCCGATTGGGCAGGATGGCGCCGCGCCAGCGCCGGGGCCGGAACGGCGAGATCGGCGTCAGGGCCAGAACTGGGGCGTCGATGGGCAGGATCGGGCCGTGCGCCGAGAGGTTGTAGGCGGTCGAGCCGGCAGGGGTTGCGACCAGCACGCCGTCGCAGATCAGCTCGTCGAGCTTGGTCTCGCCATCGACAAGGATGCGAATCTTGGCGGCCTGATAGGTCGCGCGGAACAGCGACACTTCGTTGAGGGCGAGGGCGCGGTGACGCTGTCCGTCCGTATCGAGCACCTCCATCGACAGCGGGTAGATGTTCGTGGGCCGGCTCGCTTCGAGGCGTTCGCGCAGTCCCTCGGTGCCGAAATTGTTCATCATGAAGCCGACCGTGCCGAAATTCATGCCGTAGATCGGAAGGTCGCGGTGCATGAAGTCGTGCAGCGTCTGCAGCATCAGGCCGTCACCGCCCAATGCCACGATGACGTCGGCGTCCTCGATCGCGGTTTCCCCGTACTGGCTGCGCATCTGTCTGGCGGCGGCTTCCGCCTCGGGCGTGCCGCTGGAAACAAACGCGATTCTGTCGGTGGACATGCGCCCCACACCCGTGTTCCCGCTCGAACGGGTTATGTCGGTAGCATGGCCGCGCCGGGGACGCCAGAGCGGGCATGCTCCGGGTGTTAGATCGTCGGGCGATCTATCCAAATTGCCCGACGATCTGGATTCCCGGTGGTCGCGCCGGTTAAGCGAAAAACCGGATTCCACT
>CAZNHG010000072.1:0-13361 GCA_964572555.1 uncultured Devosiaceae bacterium
AGCTTCATGCACTATGATTTAGGATTCTTCGATAAGGAAACAGACCGCGTCGAACCCGGTCCCAATCCATTCGCCCCGGAGAAACTGTAAACCATGTCTCCGGTAGCAAATGTAAACCATGTCTCCGGAATGGACCCCGGATGAGGTTGGTACGCCCGGAAGGATTCGAACCTTCGACCATCCGATTAAAAGTCGGATGCTCTACCACTGAGCTACGGGCGCCCGGGGCATGTGTTTCCGGGCGCATTCATGTCCCGGATCATGCGGTATGGTTGCTTGCGGCCAAGCGATAGCACCTGATGTGCCCCTGCCGCAAACTGCGGCGGACCATAGTTGCTGCGGGCCCGCTGTCAACCGCAATCACGCCCGCCTTGCCGGTTATTCGGGCAAGTCCTCGCCGGCATAGGGAACGGGCAGACAGCTTATGCCGATGCGGACCACGCGGGCGCAGAGTTGTTCGGCTTGTGCGTAGTCGTTGATCGGGCCCGCGACGAGACGCTGCTGTTCGGTGCCGGCATTGCCCGACAGAAGCGGGCCGAGGCCGATAAGAAGCGGACCGGCCTTGTCCCGAATGTCCTGCCAGGCGAGATAGGCATCTTCCATGGTGACCTTCGGGCCGAGCGCGATGCCGAAGCGTGGCGGGTCGCGGTTCTCGACGGATTCGACGCTCCCTTGCCGGATCGCGGGCGGCGCCTCGGGCATGGGCTGGTCCTGAGGCGTGTCCGGTGGTGTCTCGGGCGGGCCGGCACCGAGGTCATGCCGCGTCACCTCGACGCTGCCGCCATCGACGTTCCGCGTCTCGGTGTCCTCCGGGCCGTCGCCGATCGAGGAGGTGACAAGGTCGCTGTCGAGCCCCGAACCGGTGTCGCGGTTCAACAGGACGGGCAGCGTGCTCTCGATGGCGCCGACGCGCTGGGTGACCGCGCTCTGATCCTCGTTGGCCAGCCGGATCATTGTCAGCAAGCGATTGTTTTCGTTGCGCATTTGTGCGGTGTCGTTGCGCAGGTCGGCAACCTGCATGCGCAGGTTGTTGAGGGAACCGCCCTCGAGACGCGTGGCATGCAGGCCGGTGAGGACGCTGGGCGGGACGATCGCGGCGACGTTGGCGCTGATGACGGCGAAGACGGCTATGCCCAGCGCGATCAGGCCCCAAAGGGTCACGTCCGACTGCTTGATCTGATCGGAGGGTCCCGTCAAAGCCTGCCCTCGTGCCACTGACGAATCATGCATCCACAGATAATGTTAGCATCCCTTGCGGCTGTTAATGGCCTGACAATCTGGTATTGCCATAAAAATGCACAGACTTGCCGGGATGGTTTCCGGCTCCAGGGACGATCCTCATGACCGATCTTACAGTGATTGTACTTGCAGCCGGGGAGGGCACGCGGATGAAGTCCTCGCTGCCCAAGCTGCTGCATCCCGTGGCGGGGCTGCCGATCGTCAGCCATGTGGTGCGCGCCGCGCACGGCGCGGGGGCAAACCGGCTGGCCGTCGTGACGGGACCGGGGCATGAGCGAATCCAGTCCGCGGTGTCGGCCATGGCGCCCCAGGCGCAGTTCTTCGAGCAGCACGAACGGCGCGGCACGGCACATGCGGCCATGATGGCCGAAGCGGCCTGGAGGGAGGCGGAGGGGCACATTGCCGTGGTCTATGGAGACCATCCGCTCCTGCGGCCGGAAATCTTCCAGCTTGTCGTGGACAGGCTCGAGGCGGGCAAGGACGCGGCGGTGCTGGGCTTCGAGCCGGACAATCCCACGGGGTACGGGCGCCTGATAACCGAGGGCGACCGGCTGATCGACATTCGCGAGCACAAGGACGCGAGCGCGGCGGAACGCGCCATCGGGCTGTGCAACGCCTGCATCCTGGCCTTCCGGGCCGACGTTTTCCGCGAGGCGATCGTCAAGGTCGACGACAACAATGTGCAGAACGAATTCTATCTTGGCGACCTCGTGGCTCATGCCAACAAGGCGGGGCATGACGTCGGGTTCGCCGTCGCTCCCTGGCAGGACGTTCTCGGCGTGAACAGCCAGGCGCAGCTTGCAGAGGCCGAACGCTTCTATCAACAACGCTTGCGCCGGCAGATGATGGACGCCGGGGTGATGCTGCAGGACCCGGAGAGTGTCTACTTCTCCTACGACACGATGATCGGGCGGGATGTGCAGATCGAGCCGAACGTCTGGTTCGGTCCCGCCGTCGAAGTGGCGGACGGTGCGCGGATTCGCGGGTTTTCTCATATCGAGGGCGCGAAGATCGGGCCAAAGGCCGAGGTGGGGCCGTTCGCGCGGCTACGGCCCGGTGCCATGCTGGCCGAAGGCGCAAAGGTCGGCAATTTCGTCGAGGTGAAGAATGCCGAGGTCGGGGTCGGGGCCAAGCTCAATCACCTCAGCTATGTCGGCGATGCCGAAGTGGGCGCCCACGCCAATCTCGGTGCGGGCACGATCACCTGCAACTATGACGGCATCAACAAGCACCGTACACTGATCGGTGAGGGGGCGTTCGTGGGCTCGAACACGTCACTTGTTGCACCGGTGAGTGTCGGTGCGCGGTCGTACATCGCCTCGGGCAGCGTTATCACGACCGACGTGCCGGACGACGCCCTTGCGCTGGGCCGGGCGCGGCAGGAGAACAAGGACGGCTATGCGTCCAGGCTGCGCACACGGGCCGAGGCATTCAAGAAATCGAAGAAGGAGTAGCCACGGCTCATGTGCGGAATCGTCGGAATCGTCGGCAACAAGCCTGTCACAGGGCGCCTGATCGATGCGCTCAAGCGCCTCGAATATCGCGGTTATGACAGCGCCGGCGTGGCGACCATAACCGAGAGCGGCGCCATCGACCGGCGCCGGGCGGAGGGCAAGCTCGCCAACCTCGAGGCGAAGCTCGATACCGATCCGCTGGCCGGAACGACCGGGATCGGGCATACCCGCTGGGCGACGCACGGCGCGCCGAACGAGCACAACGCCCATCCGCATGCCACGGAGCGCGTGGCGGTGGTGCACAACGGGATCATCGAGAATTTCCGCGAGATCCTCGAGGACCTGAAGGCGGATGGTTATACGCCTACCACGCAGACCGACACGGAACCGGTGGCGCTGCTGGTAACGCGCGAACTGGATCGCGGGGCGGAACCGGAAGCGGCGGTCGCGACAGTTCTCAAGCGCCTGCGCGGAGCCTTCGGACTGGTCTTTTTGTTCCGGGACGACGCGGACCTGCTCATAGCCGCGCGGCAGGGGTCGCCGCTGGCCGTGGGCGAGGGCGACGGGGAGATGTATTTCGGCTCCGATGCGCATGCGCTCGCGCCGCTGACCAACAGGATCACCTATCTCGAAGAGGGCGACTGGGCGGTCATCACCCACAATTCGTTGAAGATAAGGGATTTCGACGGCAACCCGGTGGAGCGTGTGCAACAGATTTCCGTGGCCTCGGCGGCGCAGGTGGACAAGGGCAACCACCGGCACTTCATGGCCAAGGAAATCTACGAGCAGCCGGAGACGATATCGCACACGCTGGCGCGCTACGTGGACATGGCCTCGGAGACCTTCTCCATCGAGGAGGATCTGCCGTTCGACTTCGCCAAACTCAGCCGCATCACCATCGTCGCGTGCGGAACGGCGTATTATGCGGGGTGCGTCGCGAAATACTGGTTCGAGCGCTATGCGCGGCTGCCGGTCGATGTCGATGTGGCGTCCGAGTTCCGCTATCGCGAGCCGCCAATGGAGGAAAACGGGCTGGCGCTGTTTATCTCGCAGTCGGGGGAGACTGCCGATACGCTCGCGGCGCTGCGCTATTGCGCCGCGGTGGGGCAGCAGATCGCGGCCATCGTCAACGTGCCGGAATCGACGATCGCGCGGGAATCGCAGGTTATCTTCAAGACGCTTTGCGGCCCCGAGATCGCCGTCGCCTCGACGAAGGCGACGACGGCGCAGCTCACCATTCTGGCCAGCCTTGCCATTGCCGCGGGCCGGGCGCGCGGCACGCTGACGGCGGATGCGGAGACCGAGTTGGTGCGGGCGCTGGTGCACCTGCCGCGGGCGGTGTCGGATACACTGCACTGCGAAGAGAAGATCGAGCAGCTCGCCAAGACGCTGTCGCGGGCGCGGGACGTGCTTTATCTCGGGCGCGGACCGATGTTCCCCGTGGCGCTCGAGGGAGCGCTCAAACTCAAGGAAATCTCGTATATCCACGCGGAAGGGTATGCCGGTGGCGAGCTCAAGCATGGCCCCATCGCCCTGGTGGACGAGGAAATGCCTGTTATCGTGGTGGCGCCGTCGGACGAATTGATGGAAAAGACGCTTTCCAACATGCAGGAAGTCGCGGCGCGCGGGGGCAAGATCATCCTCATCACCGACGCGGAAGGCGAGCGGGCCGCGGGGAGCGAGGGCATGGAGATCGTGCGCATGCCGACGGTGTCGAGTTTTATCGCGCCCATCCTGGCAACAATCCCCGTCCAGCTCATCGCCTATCACACGGCGGTGTTTATGGGCACGGATGTCGACCAGCCGCGCAACCTGGCGAAATCGGTGACGGTGGAGTAAGCGACATTCAATCGTGCCGAAGTGCGAGACGGGCAGTTGTGTTGGCCTTGAGCGCTATTATATTCGGAGCCGTGGTCCACGGAGCCTGCCGCAGTGAACGATCCTGATACGCCCCATCACAAGCACAGTCTGCATCCCGGTCGCGTTTCGTTGGGCCGCCGACTCGTCAACTACTTCCTTACAGGCCTCGTGATTGCCGGCCCGGTGGGCATCACGGTCTACATCGCGTGGTGGATCATCCGGGTCGTCGACGACTTCGTGAAGCCGCTCATCCCGGCTCAATACAATCCGGATACCTACCTCTCGGTACAAATTCCGGGATTCGGGCTGTTGGTCGCGGCCATTGCGATCATGCTGCTGGGGTTCCTTACGGCCAATCTGGTCGGGCGGACCCTCATACAGATCGGCGAGAAGGCGTTGTCGCGCCTGCCGATGATCTCGAGCCTTTACAGCGGGCTGAAGCAGATTTTCGAGACCGTCGTTACCCAGAGCCATCAGAGTTTCCGGCAAGTCGGGCTGATCGAATATCCGCGGCCCGGTATCTGGGCGGTCGTGTTGATTTCCACCGAAGCGAAGGGCGAGGTCTTTCACAAGGCGGGCGAGGAGGAAGAACCCGTGATGAGCTGCTTCCTGCCCACAACCCCGAACCCGACGTCGGGCTTTCTGCTCTTCGTGCCGAAGAAGGACGTGACGATCCTCGACATGTCGACCGAAGAGGCCGCCAAGCTGATCATCTCGGCGGGTCTCGTCTCACCCGAGTATGAACGCAGAACGGCGGAACTGGCCAAGCAGGCCGGGGCGCCATCGAAGGCCGCCGAGTAGACGCGCCAAACGACCAATGCCTGAGGCCGGCTCTGCAGACCTCAGACGCGCCTGCCGCTCGGCAGAGGCGTGCCGGCGGCAAACAGACCCTTCTCCGCCATGGCGTCCCAGACCGCGTCGGGCACATCCTGAGCCCACCAGTCGATGATCTGCTCGAGTTCGGCCGGCGTGCGCGGGCCGGGGATGACACTGGCAACGGCGGGATGAGTCAGCGGGAACTTGAGGGCGGCCGCGGGCATGGCGACGCCGAAATCCGCGCATACGGACTTGATGATGTCGACCTTGTCGACGATTTCCTGTGGCGCGGCGGCATAGTTCCACGTCGTGCCGCCTACCAGAATGCCGGAGTTGAACGGGCCGCCGACAACGACCGAGGCCCTGCGTTCGAGGCAGGTCTCGAGGAACGGCGAGAGTGAGGTCTGCTCGAGAAGCGTGTAGCGGCCGGCGAGCAGGAAGACATCCCAATCGCCGAGCTCGAAGGCGTCCATGAGCACCTCCCATTCGTTCACGCCCAGCCCGATGGCCGAGACCGTGCCGCTGTCGCGCAGCTCCCGAAGGGCCTTGTAGCCGCCCTGTTGGGCGAGCTGGTCCCACAGGATCGCGTTGCGTTCGGGGCTGTGGGTCGCTTCACCGATATCGTGAACGTAAAGGATGTCGATGGAATTCGTACCCAGGCGGTTCAGGCTGTCCTCGAAGGAGCGCATGATAGCGTCGTAGGTATACTCGAACACGTCGACGAACGGGAACGGCTCGTGCCAGTCATGGGGGTGTTCATAGGGACCGAATTGCGGCTTGAGCAGACGCCCCACCTTGGTCGAGAGGACGATGTCCTCGCGCCGCGTGCGGATGCCATCGCCGACATAGTGCTCCGACTTTCCGAAACCGTAGAACGGGGCGGTGTCGACATAGGTGATCCCGACATCGAGCGCGGCGGGGATGACCGCCCGGGCATCGGCTTCGGGGACGGGGCGCATGTTGCCCGCCAGGCTGGCGCAGCCAAGGCCCAGCGTGGTGACTTCGAGGTTGGTCGTGCCGACCGGGCGTTTTTCGAAGTTCATGGTCGTGTCCCCTCGTGACGGCGAGAATTGCCTGCCTAACATGTTAGCGAGTCATGCATAGCCTCGTTACGGTGGAGGCGCAAGGCGGGCCGGGTGAGAACCTGGGAACCCGGAGTCAAAAAGGGGCATGCCCGAAGGCACGCCCCCAAACATGGTTTCGTGGACCCAGGCTACTGGGTGACGCAGCTATCCGCGTTGTCCGGCGTGCACTCGTCGAGACCGGTGAAGATCGGGTCATCGACTTCTTCGCCATTGATGAGCTGAATCATCACGTCAGGCGCACGATGGCCCATCTCGAAGGGGCGCTGGCCGATCTGGGCGTGGCTGAGGCCCGCCTTAAGCGCGTCCATCTGCGGCGGCAGGGTGTCGCCGGCGACAATGATCAGCTCCCCGGAATCGAGACGGTCCTTCTCCTGGCTGGTGACCTGCTCATAGGCCTGCGGGGCGAACTGCGCCCAGCCACCCGTCAGGATGAAGGCGTCGAGCTCCGGATTGGCCGTGAACACGTCCGACATCTGCTGGTTGGCGAGGTCGGACTGGTCGTTGGTGTAGACCGGGCAGCCCTCGATCTCGGTCCAGCCGTTCTGGCCGGTCAGCCGCTCGACACCTTCTTCACCGGCAACGGAGTCCCGGAAGCCTGCGGCACGCGCGTTGATGTTGTCGGCCGCGACGTTGCCCATCTGGAGGCAGACCGTGCCGCCATCCGGCTTGAGCTCCATGGCGTGCTCACCCATGAGTTGCCCCATCAGGTAGTTGTCCGTGCCCAGATAGGTTTCGCGCAGGTCACGGTCACTTTCCTGCAGGTCGGCGTCGATGGTCATGATCGGCATTTCCGGCTCCATCTGGCGCAGCGTGTTGGCCATGGCCGGTGCGTTCGACGGGGAAATGGCGATCGCGGCGACGCCGCGGGTGATCAGGTCATTGACGACCTGAATCTGCCCGGCCTCGTCGGCTGTCGACGCCGGGCCGGTATAGGTGCAGGTGTATTCGGAGTCGGGGTTTTCCTCATTCCACAGCTGGCACCCCTGATTGACCAGTTCGAAGAAGGGGTTGTCGACGCCCTTCACGACGATGGCCAGTTCCTTCTTGTCCTGGGCCACGGATGACCCGGTCATGGCAAGGGCCAAAAGGCCCGAGCCCACGGCGAGCAAAGTGCTCTTCTTCATAGTCTTTCCTCCCTAGGTTGTGTCCTGAAAAGCAGGACCCCACGAGGCCTAGCCCGGATACCAGACGGTGCGCGGATCGTCCGCGGCCCGGCGGTAGCTGAAGGCGTCCTCGATGAGCTTGTGCAAATCGTATTTCGGTTCCCAGGCCAGGCGCAGGCGCGCCTTGGCGTTGTCGAACCAGTTCGAGTGGAACGTGCTTGGAATCTTTACCGGCCTGAACCCCCGGTGCTGCTGGAGGTGCGCCGCCACCTCCCCATAGTCGACGGGCCGATCCATCCCGATATTGAACAACTGCTGATGTGCCGCCGGATTGTCCAGAGCGGCGATGATGGCGCTTACGAGATCGGAAACGTGAACGATGTTGCGGCGCAGCGGTTCACCCTCGCGGTCGAGCAGCAGGGGAGCGGTTTCACCGTCGCGGCATGCCTCAAGCTCCTCGCCGCTCATCAGTTCCTGCCAGTGCGGGCCGCCGAACTGGTCCTCGCCGAAGCTGAGGGCGTAGCGGAAATCGTCCTTCTCCATGATCCAGGGCGCGCGCAGGCAGCAGCCATTGATGCCGTACTGCACCTGGTACGTCTCGAGCATGGTCTCCTCGAGGACCTTCGAGAGGGCGTAGACACCCGGATAGGCGCGGCGCGGTGCGGTTTCGGTGACCGGCCCGTCATGGGGCTGGAAGATATGTCCGACGGTACAGTCGCCGCTGATCAGAATGAATTGCCGCGCCGTGGCGCTCGCCCGGAATTCCTCGAGCAGCCAGAACAGGCCCTTCACCGACACGTCCATCGCGATATCGGGGGATTCCTTGACCGCTGACATGTGGATCACGTGGGTGACGCCATTCATGGCCTCGGCGACGGTCTCGCGGTCCGCGACGGACCCCTTGATCAAGGTGACGCGTTCGATGTCGGGAAGGGTGCGATTGTGACACAGGGCCACGACTTCCGCGTGCTGCCAATCGGAATCGCCTAAAAATTCTTCAAGAAAATTACGGCCCACCTTGCCGGTGGCGCCCGTCAGCAGGATCCGCATCCTAATCCTCCCTTGCGGGCAATACTAATAATCGGCTCGCTGTTTCGTCAATCTAAACTGACACGACAATTGCACGAACGGCATGCCGACGAACTGCCCTTCATCAAGGCGAACGCAATTCTCGCGTCATGTCAATATATTAGTATTGTTCGATGGCGCGGATTACTTGTGCAGGGGCAGGCAGGCCTACATTGACGCGGGTGCGAACGCGCCCCTATAGTTTCGTTACTAATATAATGCGGACCACCGCAATCCGGGCAGGGGAGGAGAGACGGCCATGGCCGTATTGGAGCTGTCGGGCATTTCCAAACATTTCGGTGCGATCGTTGCACTCGACAATGTTTCACTCGCGATAGAGCCGGGCGAAGTCGTCGGTCTGGTTGGTGACAACGGCGCGGGCAAGTCCACGCTGGTCAAGATCGTCGCCGGCAATTATCCGCCGAGTTCGGGCGAAATCACCATCGCGGACAAGAAGGTGAACCTGCACGGCCCGGCCGACGCGCGCGCCAAGGGTATCGAGATCGTCTACCAGGACCTCGCGCTCGCCGACAACCTGACAGCGGCGGCGAACATTTTCCTGGGCCGCGAGATAATGAGCGGGATCGGACCTTTTCGCATCATCGACTACTCCGCGATGTACGACAAGGCGGGTGAGCTGTTCGGCGAACTCAAGTCGGAGACGCGGCCCCGTGACCTGGTCCGGCGGATGTCGGGCGGACAGCGCCAGGCCGTGGCCATTGCCCGCACGCGCCTGTCCAATCCCAAGATCGTTCTCATGGACGAGCCGACCGCGGCCATCAGCGTGCGGCAGGTGGCCGAGGTCCTCTCGTTGATCCGCCGGCTCAGGGATCAGGGCATTGCCGTTGTCCTCATCAGTCACCGCATGCCGGACGTGTTCGAGGTATGTGACCGGATCATGGTTCTCAGGCGCGGCCGCATGGTGGCGAGCAAGGAAGTCGCCAACTCGTCGCCGGAAGAGGTGACCGGGTTGATTACCGGCGCCATCGAGCATGCGTGAGGGGGAGGCAGCAGGATGAGCACGGACAGCACACTTTCGGACGTCATTTCCAAGCGAACCCATGTGGGGCCGATCGCCTGGCTGACGGGCCGGCAGACGTTCTGGGTATTTCTTGCGGCGGTCCTCGCCTGCATCGCCCTGGCGTTTCTCACCGACTCGTTCGCGACGGAACGCAACCTGTTCAACGTCACGCGCAACTTCGCATTTGTCGGCATCATGGCGATCGGGATGACGGCCGTTATCGCCTCGGGCGGCATCGACTTGTCGGTCGGTTCGACAGTGGTCCTTTCGGCGATGAGCGTCGCGGTGATCATGAACGCGGGCATGCCGTTCTGGGTGGGCCTGAGCGGTGCGCTGGGCGCGGCGCTTCTGGTCGGGTTTGTGAACGGGATCCTGATCGCCTATGTCGGCATGCCTCCATTCGTGGTGACATTGGGCATGTTATCGGTCGCGCGAAGTCTCGCGCTCGTCCTGTCCCAGAACAAGATGATCTACACGTTCGGGCCGGATCAGGACGTGCTGCTTGCGCTTGGCGGCGGCCAGATTCTGGGCATTCCCAATCCGTTGATCGTGATGGTGCTGCTGGCGCTGGTCACGGGCTTTCTGTTCCGCTGGACCCGCTGGGGGCGCTATATCTTCGCGATCGGCGGCAACGAGAACGCGGCCACGCTCACCGGCGTGCCGGTGCGCCCGATCAAGGTCAGCGTCTACATGTATTCGGGTTTCTGTGCCGGGATCACCGGTTTGCTGGAGACCGGCTGGCTGGGCAGCGTGACGGGCAATCTCGGGCAGGCGATGGAGTTGACCGTCATCGCCGCGGCCGTGATTGGCGGGGCCAATCTGGCCGGTGGCGTCGGGACGGCGTTCGGTGCCGTGGTTGGCGCCGCCCTGATCGAGATCATCCGCAACAGCCTGATCCTTTTGGGGATCAGTACCTTCTGGCAGGGCGCCTTCGTGGGCAGCTTCATCGTGATTGCGGTGGCGTTCGACCGGATCCGGGCAATGCGGGGGCAGGACTAGAGACGCAGGCGCCGGGCCGACACGCCCGCGCAACGCGCTGGACACCTTCGGGCCGCTTTGTGCGCAATGAGCCGGCAGCGGCGCAGGAGCCCGGCGGAATCTTGCGGTCCGAGGGAGACTGACGGCATGAGCCGCATGCGTGGTGCTGGAGGCGCTAGGATGCGCGGACGGGCAGCAGGTCCGGCGCGGGGCCGTGGCACCAAACGCGTGACGATGACCGATGTGGCGCGCTATGCCGGATGCTCGCAGTCGACCGTCTCGATCGTTCTCAACAACACGCCGGGGGTGCACATTGCCGAACAGACCCGGCAGCGTGTCTTCGATGCGGTGCGGCGGCTCGACTACCGCCATGAGAGGAACCGGCTGCGGCGCAATCGCGAAACCGGGCAGATCGCGCTGATCTACGACCAGATCGCCTCGAGTCCCGAACCGGTCGTCTCCATGGACGGGGCGCGTGAACAGGCATGGCGTTCCGGGTATCTCCTCAGTGCGTTCCAGACCGACAATGACAGCGACATGGAGCCGCGCACGGTCGCGGCGGCGTTGGCCAACGGGGTGACGGCGATCATCTACGCCACCGTGATGACGCGAGAGGTGCGCGTGCCGGACTTCGTGCGGGCGGCGGGTGTGCCGGTGGTGCTGCTCAACTGCTTTTCGCGGGATCACGGCAACCCCAGCGTGGTGCCGGCGGAGATCGAAGGCGGACGCCGGGCGACCGACGTTCTGACCGAGGCCGGGCACCGGCGGATCGCGCATATCGCGGGCGAACTGTGGATGGACGCCGCGCGGGACCGGCTGACCGGCTATCAGCAGGCTCTTGAGGCGGCGGGAATCGCCTTCGATCCGAACCTGGTGCACGAGGGAAACTGGCAGCCCAGCGCCGGCTATCAGCACACCCATACGCTGATGGCCAATGCCGACCCGCCGACGGCGATCTTTTGTTCCAACGACCGCATGTCGGTGGGGTGCTATCAGGCACTCAAGGAGCTGGGGCTGCGCATCCCGGAGGATGTGTCCGTGATCGGCTATGACGATGAGGAGGTGGCCCGGCATCTCGCACCCCAGCTGACGACGCTCGTGCTGCCGCATCGGGCCATGGGGCAGTGGGCTGTGCGCCGGGCACTGGCGCTGACGCGCAAGACGCACAGCCGGTACAACCGGGTCATGCTCGAGTGTCCGCTGGTCGCGCGCGACTCCGTCGGTCCGCCCCGGCCCGGTGCCGGACGTGCGCCGCGCCGCTAAGTTTTTCACACCTTGTTAACCTTGTGCGGGGCGGTGGCGCATTTTGGGTGGACGAGAACAAATACAGAACTTATAAAGAGAACACAACGTGAACGGAGGGTGCGATGATCGGCTTTGTCAAAGACTTCCTTGCTTTTGTGTCCCTTTGCGGTTTCAGCGTGATCGCGCTGACATGGATGGACATCCTGTCCAGACTCGCCTGACCATCATCTCGATGGTGCACAACATGCCGCCAGGTCTTGGCGGTGCCGGTGCCGGGTGGCACAACGTGCACGAAAGGGTTGAGACATGACCGGACCGGGCTTCATTCATCTGCATACGCACTCCAACTACTCGCTCCTGGAGGGAGCGCTGCCGCTCGGGCGGGTTCTCGATCTTGCGGCGGCCGATGCGCAGCCGGCGGTCGGGGTGGCGGACACGGCCAACCTGTTCGGGGCGCTGGAGTTTTCCGAGAAAGCGGTCGGCAAGGGCATCCAGCCGCTGGTGGGGTGCGAGCTGGTACTGGACTTTGGCGGCAACGAGGACGAGCGCGGCAATGCGCGCAGCTTCGCCAAGGGGTCGGTGGTGCTCATGGCGGCGACGGAGACCGGTTTCGCCAATATCTCGCGGGTGGTAAGCCGCGCCTACCTCGTCGGAGAAGGGGGCAGGGCACTCGCCTCGCTGGATTGGCTGGACGGCGGTAATACCGAGGGTGTCATCTGCCTGAGTGGCGGGCCGGAAGGGGCGATCGATCCCTGGTTCCAGAATGGGCTCGAGGCGCAGGCGCATGCGCGCATGGACCAGCTGCGTGAGCTGTTCGGTGACCGGTTGTATATCGAGCTGCAACGGCACGGGCGCCATAGCGAGGCCATCGTCGAGCCTCAGCTTATCGACTACGCCTACAAGAGGGGCGTGCCGCTTGTCGCGACGAACGAGCCGTTCTTTCCCGCGCGGACCGATTTCGAGGCGCATGACGCACTGCTGGCGATTGCCGGGAGCACGGTGCTGGCGCAGACGGAACGGCGCAAGCTGAGCGACCAGCACTACTTCAAGACCCGTGCGGAGATGCAGGAGCTGTTCGCGGACCTGCCCGAAGCGCTCGACAATACCGTCGAGATCGCGCAGCGGGTGAACTATCGCCCCGTCACGCGCGCGCCCATCCTGCCGAAGTTCGCCGCCGCCGAGGAACTGAGCGAGGAGGAAGCCGAGGAGGCCGAGGGCGAGGAGCTGGCACGGCAGGCACGCGAGGGGCTGGATGCACGGCTCGACAAGTACGGGCTGGCGGAGGGTTATACGCGCGAGGACTACGCCGAACGGCTCGAATTCGAGATCGACGTCATCCGCAAGATGCAGTTCCCGGGGTACTTCCTGATCGTTGCCGACTTCATCAAGTGGGCCAAGGCGCAGGACATACCCGTGGGTCCGGGGCGCGGTTCCGGCGCGGGGTCGCTGGTGGCCTATGCGCTGACCATTACCGATCTCGATCCCTTGCGTT
>CAZNHG010000073.1:0-13166 GCA_964572555.1 uncultured Devosiaceae bacterium
GATTCGAACCTGCGACCCCCTCGTCCCGAACGAGGTGCGCTACCAGGCTGCGCTATACTCCGTCAGCGATTTGCGAAGCCTATATATCGCCGCATGCCCGCCGGTTCAAGCATTGAAAACGCGCCTCGTGTCTGGTTGCACGGGTACGATAAACGGTGTAGGAACCAAGCCGCCTTGGGGCGTAGCCAAGTGGTAAGGCAGCGGCTTTTGGTGCCGCCATTCGCAGGTTCGAATCCTGCCGCCCCAGCCAGCCCTCCCAACACGTTGATAATGAAACACGATTGCCGCCGGAACGGGCGGCTTGCGGTGCAAATGTTGGCGTTCCGCACCATGTGTGCCGCAGGACGCTGGGGTTGGATTGCCTACCCCGTTGGCGCAACCCGCCGCGACATCCTGCGCGTCAGGTGAATGCGCCGCAGCAACGCCACGACGAAAAGCGTCGTCAGCATCAGCACCACCGTAGGCGCGGGGGCGCTGTCGAGGAAGAAGCTCGCATAGGTGCCGGCCAGCATTCCTGCCATGCACACCGCGACGGCGACGGCCAGCATGGGCGCGAAGCTGCGCACGATGAGAAAGGCTATGGCGCCCGGAGCGATCAGCAGCGCGACGGCGAGGATGAGGCCGGTCGAGGACAGCGTCGCCACGATCGTCAGCGAGAGAAGCGCCAGCATGCCATAGTGCAGCCAGGTGGTCCTCAGGCCCACGGCCCGGGCCTGCGCGGGGTCGAAGGCGTGGAGCAGGAAATCCTTCCACTTGACGAGCAGAACGGCCGAAACGCCCAGGGCGATCAGGCCGGCGGTCCACAGGTCCTCGCTCCCGATGCCCAGCATGTTGCCGAACAGGACGTGGTCGAGATGCTCGTTGGTCTTGATCGCGACGAACATGATCAGCCCGATCCCGAACATCCCGGAAAACACCACGCCCATTACCGTATCCTGTTTCACCCGGCTGTTCTCGGACAGATAGCCCGTGAGCAGCGCGCAGGTCATGCCGGCCGCGAAAGCGCCCACGATCAGGGGCAGCCCCAGTATCCACGCCAGCACGATGCCCGGCAGAACGGCATGGCTCACCGCGTCGCCCATCAGCGCCCACCCCTTGAGCACCAGAAAGCACGACAACAGCGCCGTCGGCACGGACACGATCAGCCCGATCCAGAAGGCGTTCTGCATGAAGGGAAACTGGAAGGGCAGGAGCAGGGTCTCGACGCTCATCGCTCGTGTTCTCCCGCCGGAACTAACGGTTGGGTTTCGCCGGCGTCGCGCAATGCGGCGGAGGCCTTGCGGCGGGTCGCCAAGCGCCCGTGCTTGGGCGCGAACACGAACGCGAGAAGGAAGACGAGCGTTTGCAGCGAAACGATGATGCCCCCCGTTGCGCCATCGAGAAAGTAGCTCGCATAGGCACCGATGAAACCGGTCACCGCACCGACCGCGACCGCGACCATGATGAGCCGGGGAAACCTGTCGCACAGCAGATAGGCCGTGGCGCCGGGGGTTACGACCATCGCGATGACCAGGAACGCGCCGACGGTCTGCATGGCCGCGACCACCGAGGCGGAGAGGAGCACGAAGAACGTGGCCTTGAGCCGGTCCGGCCGCAGCCCGATGGACCATGCGTGGCTCTCGTCGAAGAACACCAGCATCAGATCCTTCCACTTCGCCAGCAGCACGGCCAGCGAAATGAACCCGATCAGCGCGAGCTGCAGGGTGTCCTCGGGGGTGATCGCCAGGATATTGCCCATGGTGATCGTCTGGATGCTCACCGCCATGGGATTGACCGAGATCAGGAACAGGCCCAGCCCGAAGAACGAGGTGAAAATCAGCCCGATGATTACGTCGATCTTCAGCCCCGACCGCTCTGAGAGGAAGAGCATGGCGCCCGCCGCGAGGCCGCCGGCGAGAAAGGCGCCGGCAGCGAAGGGCAGGCCGAGCATGTAGGCGCCGGCCACGCCAGGGACGACCGAATGGGACAGGGCATCCCCGATCAGCGACCAGCCCTTGAGCATGAGATAGGCGGACAGGAACGCACAGACCGCGCCAACGAGCGCGGACACCCACATCGCATTGGTCATGTAGCCGTAGCTGAACGGCTCGATGAGCACGGACATGGTCAGCGTTCCTCGTCGTCCGAGCGTTGCGTGCTGTCGCCGTAGTGCACGAAGGGCCGCTCGTCGTCGGTGATGATCCGCACCTCGCGGGGATCGTCGTCGTCATGCAGCGTCTCGCCGCCCAACGTGAAGTGACGCAGCACACCGCCGAACGCGCGCTCGAGATTGTCGCGCGTGAACGTGGTCTCGGTCGGCCCGAAGGCCAGCACGGTTCCTTTCACGAACACCGTGCGGTCGCAGAATTCGGGGACCGAACCGAGGTTGTGGGTCGAGACGAGCATCACCCGGCCCTCGTCACGCAACTCCCGCAGCAGCGCGACGATCTGCTCCTCGGTCTTGACGTCGACGCCGGTGAACGGCTCGTCGAGCAGGATCACCTGGCCGTCCTGTGCCAGCGCGCGTGCCAGAAACACCCGCTTGCGCTGGCCGCCCGACAGCTCGCCGATCTGGCGATGCCGGAAGTCGGACATGTCGACACGCGCCAGGGCCCGGTCGACGGCGGCACGATCGGCCCGTGACGGCCGGCGCAGGAATCCCATGTGCCCGTAGCGCCCCATCATCACGACGTCTTCCACCAGGACCGGAAAGGCCCAGTCCACCTCCTCGGCCTGGGGAACATAGGCGACGAGGTTTTCGCGCAGGGCCTGCTTCACGCTCTTGCCCAGAAGCCGGATCTCGCCCTTCACGGCAGGGACGAACCCCATCATGGCCTTGAAAAGCGTCGACTTGCCGGCGCCGTTGACGCCGACAAGGGCCGTGATCGTGCCACGCGGAATGGTAAAGCTCGCATCGCGCACGGCGGTGTGCCCGTTGCGGTAGGTCACCATCACGTCCCGGGCCTCGATGCCGCCGCCAGATACCGCTTCGGCGGTGGCCGATCCTGTCTGTTTCTGCCGATCGGGGGTCTCGAGCACAGCGTGTCCTTCTATTGGTCGGTCGTCAGTCGGCGTTATGGGCACTCAACTGGCTGGCGACGGTGTCCGTCGTGACCCGCAGCAATTCCAGATAGGTCGGTACCGGCCCGTCGGCTTCGGTCAGCGAGTCCACATAGAGCACGCCACCATAGGCAGCCCCGGTCTCCCGCGCGACCTGTTTGGCCGGATCGGTATTGACCGTGCTCTCACAGAATACCACGGGTATGTCGTTTTCGCGTACCGTATCGATAACCTTGCGCACCTGTTGCGGCGAGCCGACCTGATCGGCGTTCATGGGCCACAGATAGAGCTCGCGCATGCCCAAATCGCGCGCCAGGTAGGAAAAGGCACCCTCGCACGAGGTCAGCCAGCGCTTGTCCTCCGGAATCGCCTGGATTTGCTGGCGCAGCGGCTCGATGGTCTCGCGGATTTGTTGTTTGTAGGCGTCGGCATTCTCCCGGTAGGTATCTGCGTCGTCCGGGTCATGTTCGATGAAGGCGTCGCGGATGTTGTCGACATAGACCATGGCGTTGTCGACGCCCATCCATGCATGCGGATTGGACTGCCCTTCGTAGGCGCCCTCGGCGATGGCGATGGGCGTGATGCCATCGGTCAGCGTGACCGAGGGCACGTCGCCGAGATTGTGAAGGAACTGCTCGAACCACAGCTCGAGGTTCAACCCGTTCCACAGGATCAGGTCGGCGTCCTGTGCGGCGACGAGATCGCCCGGCGTCGGCTCGTAGCCGTGAATCTCGGCGCCCGGCTTGGTGACTGAGACCACCGTCGCGGCATCGCCGGCCACGTTCCGTGCCATGTCGGCGAGGACCGTGAAGGTGGTGACGACCTTGAATTCATCATCCTGCGCCCAGGCGGTGGGCGCAGCTGTCATCAGGGCCGCCGCGGCAAGAGCGGCGAGCGGGAACGTGCGCATGCAGAATCCTTTCATCATTCTGTGTTCAACGATGCCTATGCAAGTCGTTTGCATCTGTCAACGCCAATGCGAATGATTTGCAACTAAGCGGCCGCTTGGCGGTCTGCGGGGCATGCATGGCGCGCAGGTCGAAATTGCCGCATTGGCAAGCGGTGCAAAATCGCCTACCAGCGCCGGATAGCGGCAACGGGATCGAGCGGTCATGTTGACATGGCGGCAAATCGGAGCGGAACTCACCAAGGCGCTGGCCGTCCTGGCGCTGGCGCTGTGCGCGCTCGGGGTGACCCCGGCGCTGTCCGTCGCCGGCGATCCGTCCGTCACGGCGGTGGGTCAGCTCGCCCCGCAGCTCGTTTATTGTGGGGGCGGGCCGGACCACCGGGCCAATAACGCCCCGTGTCATGCGTGCCGGTCCAACAGCGCCGTCCTTCCACCGCCGCCCTGCGAGGCCGACGTGGCGTACGGCGCGGTGATGCGTGCCGGCTTTCCCCCGCTCATCCAGGTCACAGCGGCTCCTGCTCCGTTGTCTCCAGCACGGCCACGCGCTCCTCCAGCAGTCGGGATTTCCGGCTGAACGGCGCCTCGTGCGCCACCCCGAAAAGACTGACTGGAGATTTGATCGATGAACCTCACATTCGTGCGCGCGGGGCTGAGCGCCGCGGCGCTTGTCCTCGCCTGCCAGACCGCATTCGCAGATGATGCCGGCCGCCGGGCCGTCGAAACCATGCGCGTGGCCGATAGCGGCATGAACGCCCAGGACCACGGCACCACGCAAGAAGCCGTCACCGCGGGCGACCTCCGCATTTCGAAGGCGTTCGCGCGGGCGACGCCGCCGAACGCGCCGGTGGGGGGCGGGTACCTCACCATCACCAACAACGGCTCGGAAGGCGATCGCCTGGTCGCGGTACAGTCGCCAGCGGCGCCGGACGTGCAAATGCATGAAATGAAAATGGCCGATGACGTGATGCAAATGAATCGGCTTGAGAACGGCATTCCGCTGCCGGCCGGCGAAACGGTGACCCTCGCGCCGGGTGGCCTGCATCTGATGTTCATGCGAATTCACGAGCCGTTCGCCGAAGGCGGCGAGATCCCGGTGACGCTGACGTTCGAAAAGGCCGGCGAGGTGGAGCTCATGCTGACAGTGCTGGGCGGGGAGGCCGGCGTTTACGATCACGCCGGTCACGGCGATCAGGACTCCATGGAGATGGACAGCGAGGGCGACCAATGAGCCCCGGAGGACTTCGCGGGCTCCGGGGCGTCCTTTGGGCCGTCGTCGCGGTCGCGGCCATCGGCTCCGGCGTGCTGTGGTTCATCGGCGATTCCGGCCCCGGCCCGGGCACGGCGGAGCGCTACGGTGCGGGCGACTATCAGCTCGTCAATAATGCGGGCGAGCCGGTCGACGACACCGTGTTCGTCGGCCAGCCGTCCATGGTGTTTTTCGGGTTCACTCACTGTCCGGAGGTGTGCCCCACCACCATGGGCGATATGGCGCTATGGTTCGATCGCCTCGGTGACGATGCGGATGACCTGAGGGCTTTCTTCGTCACTGTCGATCCCGAACGGGATACACAGGAAGCGCTGGACGACTACGTGAGCTGGGTATCCGACAGGATCACCGGCATCACGGGTCCGCGTGCCGAGATCGACAAGATCATCGATGCGTTTTCCGTCCATGCCGAAAAGGTTCCGATGGACGGCGCGGCGTACAATATGAACCACACGGCCTCCGTCTTCCTTCTCGACAGCCGCGGCCGCTACCAGGGCACCATCGCCTATGGCGAGGATACCGATACAGCGGTCGGCAAGTTGCGCAAGCTCGTGAACGGCTGAAGTGTCGCGACCAACGGCCCCACGTGGTTCGCCGGCTACACGCACGAAAAAACCATGCCCCGCGGCCGCTGAAGGAGACGGCTGCGGGGCGTGGCGCTACTGGTGTCGCCGGGTGTCAGCCTGAGGCACGCGGGCGGCGTGCGCAGCGGCTACCAGATTTGTCAGGCCGGCTCGAGCCACGGAGCATGCACGAGGGCAAGCGCCGGGTTGACGCGAAAGGGGAACGGGAGGGCCAATCGGACCGGCAGCAGGCGGCGCGGACCGCCGATTCCAATGAGACGTTGGAAACAGGTCATCTTGTCATCCTCTCCCGGCTCACCCCGACCGGTCTGGTCTTCACAACGTCCACGGTAGGTCTCCTGGCTTGCGGTCCGGATCACCCGCCTTCCCGAAGCCTTGCGGGCTTCAGTGGCCTCACTCGGGTGTCCTTTGCCGCTTACAGTTGCGGGGGCAGCCTCGGTCTTGCACATCGGCGCACCGAGTTCCCTGTTATCCCCTTGCGGGGACCGTGGACATGATCAGACTGCCCCACTCCGCCCCGGCTGTCAATCGGGATATAAAGATATCTTTATATGATGTGTTCGCGTGCGGCCAGTGACGGTGCCCGCGCGCCGGCATATCCATGCCGAGCCATTCGGAAACCGGGAGGCAGCCTTGCCGATCCGGCACTTGCAGCACGCCGGCCACCGGCGCATTTTGCAAGCGATACAGATCGAAAGAGAGGCTCTCATGGCCCGTCATGGTTTCTTCAACGGCGTTTCGGATTTTTTCGGCGATGTCGGCCGCGCCCGTCATGCCGCGTCCCTTTACAACGAACTGTCGCAGCTCAGCGATACCGGTCTCCAAAAGAGGGGACTGCGCCGCGAGGACATCGCGTCCCACTGCTTCAACACAGCTTTTGGTGAATAGTCCCGCCTCCGGAGCATAGGCATTCGGCTTGCGCGGGGCGCCTGGCTCGTCCCGACGGCCCGTTCACCCGCCAGTCTAGCGGCTCTTGGACGTTTGCGCCCGAGGCCGGATCGCGCCGGCACGCCGCGCGCCGCCCTCGCGTTGCTCGTCCCGGCGGCGGCGGGCCCGGCGCAGGCGCCTGGCGAGAGAGCCGTCGAACGGCACGATCTTCGTGTAGGAATTACCGTCAGTCATTTCGAGCGTTCCTGATCGGCACGAGTCAAGGCCGTGCCATCGTGTTCTCGATGAGAGAATAGGGGCGTTCAGGGCGAATTTCAAATTGTTTTCCAATAACTTAGAACGGTTCCAAGTTTCGGCGCCCAAGGTGCTGAAATGAAAGGGAACCCGCTCGGAACCTCCCGGCCTAGCGCTGGAAGACGAGGGGAACGGTGAACCCCCACGATGCACGTCCCGCCTCGGCCGGGATGGCGGGAAACGGGCTGGCCCGGCGCACGGTGGCGATCGCGGCTTCATCGAGATCGCTGTTGCCCGTCGACTTGACGACGCGAATGGATGAGGCGCTGCCGTTGGCTGCGACGACGAACCGGACATGCGCGGCCCCCGACGCACCGCGCGCGCCGGATGGATAGCGCAGCGCCCGGCGCAGGCTGGCCTGTATCCTGCCCGGATAATTGGCAACGGCCGCGCTGCTCGATGCCGCTGAGGCGCGGGAGTCGGCATTGCTCTGCCCGCCATTGCCGGCCTGGCTCGAGCGCGCGGCCTGCCGCGTACGTTCGCGCTCGGGCTCGCGCCGATGCTCCCTTGGGTAGGTCGGCTCGGTCGGGCGCTTGAGGGACAGCGTCTTCGGACGCGGCGCGAGCCGGGTTTCCTCCCCTTCGGTGATCTCCGACGACTGGCTGACCGTCAGCACGGGCTGCGAACGCTCCTCGGACAGGCTCTGCGTTCGCGAGGCGACGAGTTGCCGTGAATCGCTTTCGGCGACTTCCGTTGGCGCCACAGCGTCGCTGGCCTCTTGCGTCTGCTTGGCGCTCAGAACCGGCGCCGCCCGCGATGGTTCGGCCGGCTCCGCCGTGCTTGTCTCCGGGGGCTGCACCGTATCCGGCGCGGTAGTTTTTACTGGCTCCGCATCCTCCGGCGCAACGTCCCGTGCCTGTTCCGCCTGAACGGCCTGTTGGCGGTCGGGCTGGATCTCGACGATCTGGTCCGGCTTGATCGGTTCCGGGGGACTGCTGGCGCTGATGCGGCTGCCGGCCGAGCGCAAATTGGCGGTGGCGTCGCTCTGCACCATGGACGAGGCGCTGCTCGAATAGCTGTTTGTCGAGACGAGGTCGACGGCGACCGATTCCGCCGCCGGCATGTCCGGCGGCGGGGGCGGTGCGAAGACCATCAGTCCGACCGCGGCCAAGCCGGCATGAAACAGGATGGAGCCGGGGACGGCGTAGCGCATGGGCTCACTCGCTCCGGTCCTGTTCGGTGATCAGTCCGATGCGGCTGTAGCCGGCGCCCGAGAGGGCGCCCATCACTCTCATGACCTGCCCGTACTGCGCCTGCGTGTCGCCGCGCACATAGATGCGGTCCTCTTTGCCCTCGGTTGCGGCGCCGGCAACGGTGGTCAACAGCGTGTCCTGGCTCACGGGCTGTTTCTCGATATAGATCGTGCCGTCGGTATCGACGGTGATCATCACCGGCTTGCTCTCGGGCTGTATCGCCCGGGCCGAGGTTTCGGGTAGATCGATCGGCACACCGACCGTGAGCAGCGGCGCGGCCACCATGAATACGATCAGCAGCACCAGCATCACGTCGACGAGCGGCGTGACGTTGATCTCCGACATCGGCGCACTCCCGGAGCGTCCGCGCCGCCGCCTCCGGCGTGATCCGCCCTTGCCGCCGCCGCCTGTCAGCATCGCCCCCATCAGGTGCCGCTCCCCGCATCGAGATGACGCGACAGGATGACGGTCAGCCGGTCCGCGAAAGCCTCCAATTTGGAATTGAGCCTGCCCGCCTCCGCCGAGAGCTTGTTGTAGGCGATCACTGCGGGAATCGCCGCCAGCAGGCCGAGGGCGGTGGCGAACAACGCCTCGGCGATGCCCGGTGCGACGACGGCGAGGCTGGTGTCCTCCGCCGCGGCGATGGCCGTGAAGGCGTTCATGATGCCCCAGACGGTGCCGAACAGCCCCACGAACGGCGCCGCGCTCCCCACCGTCGCGAGCAGCCCCAGCCGCCGCTCGAGCGCTTCGCTCTGTTCGGTCACCGCGAGGTCGAGTGCGATCTCGAGGCGCGAGCGCAGCCCGTCGCGCGTGGCGGCGTTGCTGTCGCGGCTCTTGTGCCACTCCTCCATACCCGCGCCCAGGATCGCCGCCATGCCCCGCGTGTCGGAGGCGAAGCGCTCATGCAGTTGCTCGAGCGACAGGCCCGAGCCGAAGGCCTTTTCGAACGCCTTGTTCTCGCGCCGGGCGCGCATGTAGGTGGTGACGCGGTTGAAGATCACCGCCCAGCACCAGACCGAGGCGAGGGCGAGGCCGATCATCACCGCCTTGACCACCCAGTCCGCGCTCATGAACAGCGCGATGATGGACAGGTCGTGCGATGCGGCGGCTTGGGTGGCGGGAGCGAGACTTTCCATCTCTGCCTCCTAGAGCCCGAAGGCGATGTCGGGCCGCGCGTTTACGCTCAACCGGTCGATACATGCGCTCTCCGCGATGCCGTTGCCCGAACATGTGGTGGCGTCGTTGATCAGGATCCGGCTGACGTCGCCGCAACTCAGTTGCGGGATCGCGAACTGCAAAACCCGCGTCCTGTCGGCATCCAGGCCGCCGAAATCGAGCGTAACGAGTTGATCGATCCCGCCATCGGACCCGAACAAGGCAAACTCGTAGGCAAGTCCGTCGAGCGCCGCGCCGAGGTCGTTCGTCACCAGGAAGGTGAGCTGGCAGGCATTGTCGGCGGGCTTGAGCGCATTCAGCTCGAGTTCGAGCGTACCTGCCTGTTGCGATGCGCTTTCCTGGGCCACTGCCGGTGTCGCCACCGCCAGTGTCGCCGCCACGAGGCAGCTTGCGAATGTTCTCATTGTCGTCTCCCGAATGGAGTGGCGGCACCGATGAGGCACCTATTTGTTGAGGATGAGCTTGCCCTGCCGGGTCACCTTCAGCCGGTATTGCATGCCCTTGTGATCGATCACGACCTCGCTGCGCTCGCCCAGAAGCTCGGCGCTGGTAATGGCAGGGCGTGTCTGCGCGCGTTCGCTGCCCGGCGGGTCGCCTGCCCGCCCATGCGGGGCGCCCGGCTTTCCCCTGTGCGCAGTCATGAGGCGCACACACCGCGGTCGATATTGCCGCGCGGAGCCCCCTGGTTGCTACGGGTAATCGAGAAGGTAGCGGGCGCCTCGGCGCCGAACGGGCGGTCCGGTCCGGACCACTGATCGCGGACAGGAGCTGCCTCGGGCGAGCGGTCTCGCCTGACGGTGAAAGTCAGCACGGTCTTCATTCCTTATCCTCGGGGTTCAAGGCCCAGAGCACACGCCGGTGAACCTAGCACCACGCGACAGGGAGTCAATAAAAACGAGAAAAAACAGATGGTTAGACGCGTTCCATAAGTTGTAATGGTTAAAAAGTGAAATTGGATTTCATAATAGAGACAACGATCTAGCACCGGGCGACCGGCGGAAAAAAATCCGAAAAATTCAGGTGTACGCACGTCGCCGGACGAGATGCTGATGCGCCGCGTCGAGCCGATCGAGGCCTGCCACCGATCAATCCGTACGGGGAAAGCGGCATGCGCCGGCATTGCATGCTGCGCTATCGGTGAGGGCCGAAACGGCCAATGAGCCGTGAAAAAAGGGCAGCGCCGCACGGCGCTGCCCTTTTTATGCAATGACCTGTCCGGCAGAGCTGGACGCTATTCGTTCCAGGCCCGATCACCCCTCTTGTCGCGCACGCGTGTCGGCAGGCCGATCTCGTCGAGAAGGCCCAAGAACGGTTTGGGGTTGAGTTCCTCGACGTTGACCATGGTCCTCGTATCCCATTCCCCGCGGGCGATCAGCATGGCGGTGGCGACCGGCGGAACGCCGGCAGTGTAGGAAATGCCCTGGCTGCCGACTTCCTTGAAGGCTTCCTCGTGCCGGGAGATGTTGTAGACGAACACCTCGCTCTCCTCACCGTCCTTCGCGCCTTTCACCAAGTCACCGATGCAGATCGTGCCGGTGTAGTTCGGCGCCAACGATGCGGGATCGGGCAGGACGGCCTTGACCACCTTGAGGGGGACCACCTCCTGGCCCTCGGCTGTGGTCACCGGGTGCTCGGACAACAGCCCGAGATTGTTCAGCACGGTGAACACGTTGATGTAATGATCGCCGAACCCCATCCAGAAGCGCACATCGGCCCGCGGATAGTTCGCCGAGAGCGAATGCACCTCGTCATGGCCCGACAGATACGCCTTGCTCGGCCCGATCTCGGGCAGGTCCCATTCGTGGCCGATCTCGAACATCGAATTTTCCTGCCATGCCCCGCCCTGCCAGCTGTAGACGGTGCCGGTGAACTCGCGGAAATTGATTTCGGGGTCGAAATTGGTCGAGAACCAGCGGCCGTGGCTGCCCGCATTGACGTCGACGATGTCGATCGAACGCACCTCGTCCATGTACGCATCGGCCGCGAACCGCGCATAGGCGTTCACCACCCCGGGGTCGAATCCCGCGCCCAGGATCGCCGTCACACCGGCTTCGGCGCAGCGCTCGCGCCGCTTCCACTCGTAGTTGGCGTACCAAGGCGGCTCCTCGCACACCTTGTCCGGCTCCTCGTGAATGGCGGTGTCGATATAGGCCGTGCCGGTCTGGAGGCAGGCCTCGAGAACCGACATGTTCACGAAGGCCGTGCCCAGGTTGATCACGATCTCGGCGCCCGCCTCCTCTATGAGTGCCGCCACGGCCGCGGTGTCCATGGCATCGACCTCGTGGGCCTTCAAAACGCCGTCCGTCTTCATCGCTCCCTTCTCGCGAACGCTGTCGATGATCGCCTCGCACTTGGCGATCGTTCGGCTCGCGATATGAATGTCGCCGAGGACGTCGTTGTTCTGCGCACACTTGTGCGCGGCGACATGCGCCACACCGCCGGCGCCGATGATGATGACGTTACGCTTCATTGCTCCAGGGGTCCCCCTTCCGATTGTGTGAGGAGAAGTGATCCGGATGCCGCATCAGGACAGGGCCGATGCGAAATCCTCGTAGCCGAAATCGCGCACGACCCGGGTCGTGCCGTCGCGTTCCTTCACCGCGATCGCCGGCATTTTCACGCCGTTGAACCAGTTTTTCTTGACCATCGTGTAACCCGCCGCATTCGCAATACTCAACCGGTCGCCCGGCTTGAGCGGCTCTGGGAAGCGGAATTCGCCGAAAATGTCGCCCGCCAGGCACGACTTGCCGCACACCATCCACTCGTGCGCGCCGGTGTTGGGCTCCATGGTCGCGGGCTCGCGATAGATCAGCAGGTCGAGCATGTGCGCCTCGATCGAGCTGTCGACGATGGCAAGGTTCTTGCCGTTGAACATCGTGTCGAGGACGGTCACCTCCAGCGAGGTTGAGTTGGTGATCGCCGCCTCGCCGGGCTCGAGATAGACCTGCACCCCGAAGTCGTCGGCGAACTTCTTGAGCCGTGCCGCCAGCCTGTCGAGGGGGTAGCCTTCGCCGGTGAAGTGGATGCCGCCGCCAAGGCTGATCCACTCCATCCGCTTGATCAGGTCGCCGAACCGCGTCTCGATGTGCTCCAACATGGCATCGAACCTGTCGAAGTCGGCGTTCTCGCAGTTGTTGTGGAACATGAAGCCCGAGATGCGGTCCGCGACCGGTTCTATGGCAGCGGGGTCGTGCTCGCCCAGTCGCGAGAACGGGCGCGCGGGATCGGCGAGGTCGAAGTCGGACGTCGACACGCCCGGATTGACGCGCAGGCCGCGCACATGGCCACGGCTCGCGTCCTCGAATCCCTCGAGCTGGCCGATGGTGTTGAAGATGATCTTGTCGGAGTGCTCCAGTACCTCCGCGATTTCGCCGGGCGCATAGGCGACCGAATAGGCGTGCGTCTCGCCGGGGAACTTCTCCCGTCCGAGCCGCGTCTCGAACAGCGAGGACGAGGTGGTTCCGTCCATGTACTCGGCCATGAAGTCGAACACCGACCAGGCCGCGAAGCACTTGAGAGCCAGCAGCGCCTTGGCGCCGGACTCCTCGCGCAGCCACGCGATCTTCTCCAGGTTCGGGCGAAGACGCGCCTTGTCGATCAGGTAATAGGGTGTCTCGATCATCGCGGCCCCGACAATAGACAGCTGGCGGATTGGAGCCAACAGCCCCTAAGGGTCCACCGCCGCCGGGGCAAGACGTAAATTGGCTTTGAGGGCGGCAAATTTGCATTTTTCGATGCGCGGGAGACTGAAAGGGCGCTAGCTGAAGTGATATTCCGCCGTCGCCTCGAGCGCCCGGTCCGCGCGCACGGCGGTCCCC
>CAZNHG010000074.1:0-1531 GCA_964572555.1 uncultured Devosiaceae bacterium
GTCCTGCCATGATTGAGGCCATTGCTCACCCGGCAGAAGAGGGAATGCCATTCAATGATCGCCTACCACCTTTGCCCCGACCTCTCCAATGATGACCTCAACGCTCTCTTCCGGACGGCCTGGACCGGTCACCGGGAAACTGACTTCGCAACGCAACTCGCGCACTGCCGACTGTGGGTCGGGGCCTACGACCGCAACGAACTTGTCGGGTTCGTCAAGCTCGTCTGGGACGGCGGCGGCCACGGCTTCGTTCTCGACACGACCGTCGCAACGACGTACCGGCGGCGCGGGATCGGCAGGCAGCTTCTCGACCACCTGGCAGCGGCGGCGCAGGACATCGGCGTCGAATGGCTCCACGCCGACTTCGAACCGCGCTACACCGACTTCTATCGCGGGGCCGGCTATCGCTTCACCGAAGCCGGTATTCTGCGGATCGGTACAGGCGGTTAGTTGCGCCCCTACTCCGAATCCCCCTTCGGCGGCGTGCGGAAGCGATTGACCGCCTTGAGATAGCTCCCCAGTTCCCCCTCGATGCGCTGGGCGGCGCGCTGGGCGAGGTCGGGGTACTGGCGCATCAGCTTGACGAAGGCGTGCCGGGGCACGAACAGGGCCTCGACATTGGTGACGGCCGTTACCGTGGTGCTGCGGGGGTGGTTGAGGATGAGAGCCATTTCGCCGATCAGGACATTGGGGCCGGACGTGCCGTAGCTGCGATCCGCGCGCTTGCGTGCGTCGGTGATCACTACCGATCCGCGCGTGAGCACGTACGCGCCGTCGGCCGGATCGCCTTCGGCGTAGATGGTATCGCCCGCCCGGAACTGCTGGTTCTCGCTGGCAAACGCCAGGAGCCGCTGCTGTTCGGCGTCGCAGATTTCGAAGAAGGCGACCTTCGACAGTGTCGAGGTTACCGCGTCCAGCTCCATGTGCCCTCGGGTCCCCGGAAAATGCCGGCCGGCCGCGGCGGGCGCCGGGCCGGTCTCGTTATGGGACCAGACGATACCCGCCTTCTTCCGTTACGAGCAACCGCGCATTGGCGGGGTCCCGTTCTATTTTCTGGCGCAGCCGGTAGATGTGGGTCTCGAGGGTGTGCGTGGTCACGCGGTTGTTGTAGCCCCACACTTCCTGCAGCAGGACTTCGCGGGAAATCGTCTTGGGGCCCTGGCGGTAGAGATACTTCAGGATCGAGGTTTCCTTGTCGGTCAACCGCACCTTGCCGCCGTCCTGGCCCTCGAGAATCTTCGCCGCCGGCTGAAAAGTGTAGGGGCCGATGGTGAAGGTGACGTCCTCGCTCTGATCGTGCTGCCTGAGCGCCGCGCGGATGCGCGCCAGGAGCACCGAGAACCGGAAGGGCTTGGTCACATAATCGTTGGCGCCCGATTCGAGGCCCAGGATCTCGTCCGAATCACTGTCATGGCCCGTCAGAAGAAGGATCGGTGCCTTGAACCCGTCGCCGCGCAGGATCTTGACCGCCTCGCGTCCGTCCATGTCCGGCAGGCCGACATCGAGGATGACCAGATCGACATGGGCTCCC
>CAZNHG010000074.1:1541-11446 GCA_964572555.1 uncultured Devosiaceae bacterium
GTTCTCTTCGTCCATGGCGGGCCAAATGCAGCTTCGACATGGGCTCCCTTGATCTTCTCGAGGGCCTCGCAGGCGGTGCCCGCCTCCGCGACGTCGAATTCCCGGTAGTGGCCGAGCTGATCGATCAGGGTTTGGCGTAACGTCTCGTCATCGTCGACGAGAAACAGGCGGCGCTTGTTCATTGTCCCTACTCCGCAAGGGTTCTGCACTTGATACGGCCAGCGCCGCATCAACGGTTCACACCCCCGAATGTAGTCACGCAGCGGGACAACGCCAATCACGTGCACGTCAACGCTGCGCGATGGTTGGAGCGTGTCCAGAAAAAGTGGTTACCACTTTTTCGGTTCGGACGCGCGACCAAGCAAAGATTTGAGAGTGTCGAGCTGGACGCAGTTCAGCACGACACACTCAAAGGCCAGGACGCCCGGCTCCCCGCGGCACGATTGCTATCCGGCCGGCGCCGGGCGGCCGCCGAACAACGCCGTGCCGACGCGCACCTGCGTCGCGCCCATGGCGATCGCCATCTCGAAATCCGCGCTCATGCCCATGGAGAGCTGATCGAGCCCCGCTTCACGCGCCAGCACCGCGAGCTGGGCGAAATAGGGGCCGGGCGCTTCGTCGGCCGGCGGGATGCACATCAACCCCACGATATCGAGCCCGTGCACGGTGCGGCAGCGCGCGACGAATTCCACCGCTTCGTCCGGCGGAATGCCGGCCTTCTGGTCCTCGCCCCCGATATTGACCTGAACGAAACACGGCAGGTGCCGGCCCGTTTTCTCCATCTCGGCGGCCAGCGCCCTGGCCAGCTTCTCGCGGTCGACGCTCTCGATGACATCGAACAGCGCCACCGCCTCCTTGACCTTGTTGGTCTGCAGCGGACCGATGAGATGCAGCTCGATATCCGGGAAGGCCGCGCGCAACCCCGGCCACTTGCCCTTGGCCTCCTGCACGCGGTTCTCGCCGAACACGCGATGGCCCGCCTCAAGAAGCGGGGTGACGGCATCGGCGTCGAACGTCTTGGAGACGGCAATCAGCTTGACGGGAGGCGGCTCGGGATCGAACCGGCGGGCGGCGCGCTGCATGCGTTTCTCGATTATCGCGAGCCGTTCCGCCGCACCGCCCTGGGTCACCGCATTCCGCCTTTGTGTTGACCTGATATGGCTTTTCTGCTGTTGGTCCGGTATCTAAAATCCCCCACGAACACAAGGTATAGGAACCAGGCTCGTGAACGCGAAGAGTGTTGAGCGGTACAATCCGCGCGACAAGGAACCCTACTGGCAAAAGATATGGGAAGAGCGCGGCACCTTTGTCACGCGCAACGACGACGCGCGCGAGCCGTACTTCGTTCTCGAGATGTTCCCCTATCCCTCGGGCCGCATTCACATGGGCCATGTGCGCAACTATGCCCTGGGGGACGTGCTGGCGCGCTATCATCGCGCGCAGGGCCGGAACGTGCTGCACCCCATGGGCTGGGACGCCTTCGGCCTGCCCGCGGAGAACGCCGCCATTCAGAACAACGTGCACCCCAAGGCATGGACCTACCAGAACATCGAGGCGATGCGCAGCCAGCTCAAGTCGATGGGGCTGAGCCTCGATTGGTCGCGCGAATTCGCCACCTGCGACGAGGCATACTACACCCAGCAGCAGCGCCTGTTCATCGACATGCTCGAAGCCGGGCTGGTCTACCGCCGCAAGGCCAAGGTCAACTGGGACCCGGTCGACCAGACGGTTCTCGCCAACGAACAGGTGATCGAGGGCCGGGCATGGCGCTCCGGCGCCCTCGTCGAGCAGCGTGAGCTCAACCAGTGGGCCTTCAGGATCACAGAATTCGCCGACGACCTGCTGACCGCCCTCGACGGGCTCGACGGCTGGCCCGACCGCGTGCGCACCATGCAGCGCAACTGGATCGGCAAGTCCGAGGGCCTGCACCTGCTTTTCGAGATCGAGAAGACCGATCTGACCGGGGCGGACACGCTCGAGGTGTTCACCACCCGGCCCGACACCATCTACGGCGCGTCCTTCATGGCATTGTCGCCGGATCACCCGCTGACCGCCGAGTTGGAGCGCAACAATCCCGAACTCGCCGATTTCGTCGCCGAGTGCCGGCGCCAGGGCACAGCGGCCGAGGTGATCGAGAAGGCGGAGAAGCGCGGCGTCGCCACCGGGATTCACGTGAAACATCCGATGATCGAGGGCGCGACCCTGCCCGTCTATGTCGCCAACTTCGTTTTGATGGACTACGGCACCGGCGCCATCTTCGGCTGTCCGGGACACGATCAGCGCGACCTCGACTTCGCCCGCCGCTACGATCTGCCGGTCACCCCCGTGGTGCTGCCGCCGAACGCGGACGCTGCAACGTTCGAAATCGCGAACGAGGCCTATGTCGGTCCGGGCACCATGATCAATTCGGGCGATCTCGACGGGCTGGATTTCGAAACCGCCAAGGACCGGATCGCCGGCGAATTCGAATCCCGCGTGGTCGACGGCCGTCCGCAGGGCACGCGCCAGACCAACTATCGCCTGCGCGACTGGGGCATTTCGCGCCAGCGCTACTGGGGCTGCCCCATCCCGGTGATCCATTGCGACACCTGCGGCATCGTGCCGGTTCCGGCCAACGATCTCCCCGTGGCGTTGCCCGAGGATGTCGATTTCGACACCCCCGGCAACCCGCTCGATCATCACCCCGGCTGGAAGCACGTGACCTGCCCCGACTGCGGCAACGCGGCGCTGCGCGAGACCGACACCATGGACACCTTCGTCGATTCGTCCTGGTATTTCGCCCGCTTCACCGCCCCGCACGCGGCGAGCCCGACCGATCCGCAGGCCGCCGACAAGTGGCTGCCCGTCGACCAGTATATCGGCGGCATCGAGCACGCGATCCTGCATCTTTTGTATTCGCGCTTCTTCGTGCGCGCCATGCACCGCACCGGTCATCTCAACCTCGACGAGCCGTTCAAGGGCATGTTCACCCAGGGCATGGTCACCCACGAGACCTACAAGTCCGCCGAGGGTGACTGGCTGGCACCCGAGGAAGTCCGGCTGGACACCGTCGAGGGCAAGCGGAGCGCGACGGAAATCGCCACCGGCAGGCCCGCGGTCATCGGCTCGGTCGAGAAGGTATCGAAATCCCGCCGCAACGGCGTCGACCCCGACACCATCCTCAAGACCTACGGCGCCGATACCGCCCGCTGGTTCATGCTCTCGGACTCTCCGCCCGAGCGCGACGTCGAGTGGACCGAATCGGGCATCGAGGGCGCCAACCGGTTCCTCCAGCGCGTGTGGCGGCTGGTGGCCGAGGCCGCGCCGATCGTGGCGCACGCCCCCGAGACCACCGGAAAACCGGACGCCGAAACCATCGACGTGCTCAAGGTGATCCACCGCGCGACCGACCGGATCGGCCGCGACATCGAGGCGCTGCACTTCAACCGCGCCGTCGCCCAGATCTACGAGATGACCAACGCGCTGGGACGCTTCCTGCCGCATGTCGCAAAGACCCCGGACACGGCACGCGTTGCGGCCCTGCGCACCGGGGTCGAGCATCTCGTCCAGCTCGTCGCGCCCATGATGCCGCATCTCGCGGAAACCTGCTGGGAGGCGCTGGGCAAGGACGGGCTGGTGTGCGATGCACCCTGGCCCGAGGCGGACGCCGCGTACCTCGTCGATGACACCATCACCCTGCCCGTGCAGGTGAACGGCAAGAAGCGCGGCGAGATCACCGTGGCCGCCGACGCGCCGCAGGCGACCGTCGAAAGCGAGGCCTTGTCTCTGGAGACCGTTGCCCGCATGCTCGACGGCAAGTCGCCGAAAAAGCTCATCGTCGTGCCCAACAGGATCGTCAATGTCGTCGTTTAGCAAAGCCGCCCGCCGTGCGGGCCAGACACTTGTGCTCCTGGCCGGCGCGGCGGCGGTTTCGGCATGTTCGTTCACGCCGGTACACGGCACGGGCGCGGCCGATCTCGGTCTCGCCTACGCCGCGCCCGGTTCGCGGCTCGAGCAGGTCATCTATCAAGAGCTCGGCCTGCGTCTTGGCGAAAGCGCGGCGCCGGGCGCCCCGGTCCTCGCCATCGCGGCGAGTTCGCGCACGCGCCGCGTGGGACGGACCTCGAGCGCCTCGCCGGCAACCACCCGCGAGGCCGTCGTAAAAGCCACCGCCACGGTGACGCGGACGGCGGCCGATCCCAATATCGGCACGCAGGAAGTCTACGCTGTTACACGTGAATCAGCGGCGACCTACACGACCGGCGATCAGGACCTCGCCAACCAGCAGGCCCGTACCGACGCCGAGGAACGTGCGGCAAAAGCCGTCGCCCAGTCCCTGCGCCTGATGCTCGCCACCAACCTGCCCGGCAAGCTGCAGTGACGGCCCTCAAGGCACACGAAGTCCCCAAATTCCTCGATAGGCCGGACCTTTCGGCCGGAATTTTCCTCGTCTACGGCCCGGATCAGGGATTGGTGCGCGAAACCGCGCAACGCCTCGTTCGCCACTATGGCGGCGAATCGCCCGACCCCATGACCGAGATCACCCTCGACGCCGCGGAGCTCGCCGCCGAGCCCGCGCGCCTGGCCGTCGAAGCCCGCACCACCTCAATGTTCGGCGGGACGCGCCGCGTGCGCGTACGCGGCGCGACGAAAGCGTTGACCATCACGCTCGCCGAACTCCTCGAGGACATGCCGGACGCGGTGATCGTGCTCGAGGCGGGCAATCTCACGCCCCGCGACGCCCTGCGCGCCCTGGCGGAATCGCACAAGCAGGCCCGCGCCCTGCCCTGTTACGCCGACAACGACGAAACCCTGCGCAATCTCATCCGCACGACGCTGCAGGACGCCGGTATTTCCGCCGATCCGGAGGTGGTGGGCAGCGTGCGCGAGACGCTGGGCAACGACCGCGAGGTGACGCGGCGCGAGCTCGAAAAGCTCACCCTGTTCGCCATGGAATCGAAAACCCTGACGCGCGCCGACATCGTCGCGCTGTGCGGTGACAACGCGGCGCTGGCCGTGGACGCCATCTGCGACGCGGCCGGAACGGGCCAGGCCGAAAAACTGGACACCGCCATCGCCCGGGCGCTGGGGTCGGGGATCGACGTCCAGCGCCTGCTGATCGCCGCACTCATGCATTTTTCATGGCTCAGGCGCCTGCGTGCCGCGGTCGATGCGGGCAAGAGCCCGCGCGACGTACTCGATTCGGAGCGCCCGCGCCCGCATTTCTCGCGCAAGGCGAGCCTCGAGCAGCAATTGCGGCTGTGGAGCGACGAGGCATTGGCATCGGCGTGCACGCGCTTTTACGAGGCGATCGCCGAGAGCCGCAAGACGCCGGCGATCGGTCGCGCCGTCGCGCAGCGCGCCCTCCTCGCCGTCGCCGTGGCCGGCGCCCACCGCTGAAACCGCGCTCCCGGTCATATACGAGAAAGCCCCCGGTCCCTTCCGGACCGAGGGCTCGTTTTAGTCAATGCGGCATCAACGAAGCCGATAACCCAATTATTTCAATCAGTTACCGGCCAATCTCCGGCAGACGGCATCGAGCTGCTCGAGCGTTTTGTAGCGGATCTCGACCTTGCCCGCCTCGCCGGAACCGGCAATCGAAACCTTCAATCCAAGGGCGTCGGACAACCGCTTTTCCAGCGCGGCGGTGTCCGCGTCCTTCTCGGACGTTTGCGCCGCCTTGGGCGGCTTGCGCCGATGTCCCGCCTCCTGGTGCAGGGCCTCGGCCTGGCGTACGGACAGCCCGTCCCTGACGATACGCCGGGCCATGGCGGCCGGGTCCTCGGCGGTCACCAGGGTTCGGGCGTGGCCGGCGCTGATCTGGCCGGTGGACAGCATGGAACGCACGTCGTCGGGCAGCTTCATCAGCCTCAGCGTATTGGCGACATGCGAGCGGCTCTTGCCGATGACGTGCGCGAGATCGTTCTGGGTATACCCGAACTGCTGCATGAGCTGATCGTACCCGGACGCCTCCTCGACCGGATTGAGGTCGGTGCGCTGCACGTTCTCGACGATGGCGAGCTCGAGGGCTTCCTTGTCGTCGACTTCGCGGATGATGACCGGCACTTCGTGCAGCCCGGCACGCTGCGCGGCGCGCCAGCGGCGTTCCCCAGCGATCAGCTCGAACAGGTTCGGATCCTCGCTCGGACGCAACAGCAGCGGCTGCATCACGCCCTTCTCGCGAATGGAGTTGGTCAGCTCCTCGAGCTGCTCCTCATCGAACGCGCGCCGCGGGTTGGCGCGGTTGGCGATGATGAAATCCACCGGCAAGCGCCGGATCGCGCCGCTTTCCGTCACCCGGGGGCCGTCGACGGGCGCCATGTCCCCGATAAGAGCCGCAAGACCGCGTCCCAGACGCGCCTGTTTGTCGTTCATGTCGGTATCCTCAAGCCGCACTGAGCCGGCGCTCGCGCCGGATCACTTCCGTTGCCAGGCGCAGATAGGCCTGACTGCCCGCACACTTCAGGTCGTACAAAAGAGCGGGTTTTCCATAGGACGGCGCTTCCGACAGCCGCACATTGCGCGGAATTACCGTCTCGTAGACCAGGTCGCCCAACTCCTGGCGCACATCGTCCAGCACCTGCAGGCTGAGATTGTTGCGGCCGTCGAACATCGTCATCACCACCCCTTGTATGTAGAGCTGGGGATTGAGGCTGGTGCGGATCTGCTCGATCGTCTGCAACAGCTGGCTCAGCCCCTCCAGCGCGAAGAACTCGCACTGCAGCGGCACCAGAACAGCGTCCGCGGCCACCAGGGCGTTGATCGTCAACAGGTTGAGCGAGGGCGGGCAGTCGATCAGCACATAGGTGACCGGCCGGCCATCCACCAGCAAGTCATTGATAGTGTTAAGAGATTCCTTGAGACGGAAGGCTCGGTCCGTCGCCTCGTTGATATGCTGCTCGACACCGAGCAGATCGAGTGTCGAGGGAATGATCGCAACCTGAGGCACGTCCGTCATGATGGCGGTCTCCGCCACCTTGTTCTCGCCCGTCAGGATCTCGTAGCTCGACAGGCCGCGGTTCTGCCGCGCCAGGCCGAGCCCCGTGGACGCATTGCCCTGCGGATCGAGATCGATGATCAGCACGCGCTCGCCCACCGCCGCGAGTGCCGTGGCGAGATTGATGGCGGTCGTGGTCTTGCCCACGCCCCCCTTCTGATTGGCGAGAGTGAGAATTCGGGGTCCCACGTCGGCCTCCCGGGTTGGTTACCGCAACGGGCGCACTTTCGGCGACGAGTGACATCCACCGGGTCGGCTCGAAAAGCGCACCAAATTCAATACGTTAGAGCCTCAGCGCGCTTCGATGGCAGCGAAAAGACCCTAGCCGGCCAGCGGGCGCAGATTCGTCAACTCGAGAATGACGCCGCTCCGGTCCACAACACTTGTATGTATTACCACATCATGATGCCAGTGCGCAGCGGATTCGGCGATTTCCTCAACATGTTCGCGCCCCTTATGGAACAGGGCCCGTGTTTCGGCCTGCCAGAAGGGCGCGGAAAAGCCGCACAACGCCGGCAGCGCGGCCACCGCGCGGGCGGTAATCACGTCCACCGGATCTGTTTCACGTGAAACAACCGCCTCGATTCGCTTATCCACAACTGTCACGGCGAGACCGAGTTCCCGCGTCACGGCGCGCAGGAACGAAACCTTGCGCCGATTCGATTCGACCAGGGTGAAGCGCACATCCCGATCCTTGAACGCGATCGCCACAGGCAGCGCCGGAAACCCGCCGCCGCTGCCCAGATCGAGGACATGCCCGGTACCGGCGGGAAACAGAGGTGCCACCTGCAGGCTGTCGGCGACGTGCCGCTCCCAGAATCCCGCCAGCGTTTCACGTGAAACCAGGTTCTGCACGCGCTGCCACTTGGTGAGAAGCTGCTGCAACGTCACGAGATCGCCGGCGGCGCGATCCGGATCGCTGACGGCGCACCCCGCCCGTTCGAGAGCGGCGAGGGCGTCGGCGTGCACCTAACCGGCCTTCCTGAACGGTTCGCCGCGGCGGATGACGGCCAGCAGAAGCGTGATGGCCGCGGGGGTCACACCCTCTATCTTCTGGGCCTGGGCGATCGTGGCCGGCCGTGCGGCGCTGAGCTTTTGCCGCATCTCGCCCGACAGTCCCATCAGCGCGTCGTAGTCGATCCACTCCGGGATCGCCCGGTTCTCGTCGCGCCGCACGGCTTCCACGTCCGCCTTCTGGCGCTCCAGATAGACCGCATACTGCGCGTCGATCGCCAACTGGTCGAGAACGCCGCGGTCCAGTGCCGCCACTTCCGGCCAGACATCGGCAAGTGTCTCCGGGCCCACCGCCGGATAGGAGAGCAGGTCAAACGCCGACCGGCGCACCCCGTCCGCATTGACGGAAATTCCGGCGGCGCGCGCTTCGTTGGGCGACAGCGCGAGCCTGTCCAGAAGCGCCCGGCCCTCCGTCAGCTTCGCCTTCCGTCGGGCAAAGCTGCCGGCTCGCTCCGCGCCGACCAGGCCGGTTGCCACGCCGATCTCCGTCAACCGCTGATCGGCATTGTCCGACCGCAAGTGCAGCCTGAACTCGGCACGCGAGGTGAACATGCGATAGGGTTCGGTCACGCCCCGGCTCACCAGGTCGTCCACCATCACGCCGAGATAGCTTTCGGTGCGCGAGAGCACCATCGGCTCCACGCCACGCGCCGCCAACCCGGCATTGGCGCCGGCGAGAAGCCCCTGGGCACCGGCTTCCTCGTACCCCGTGGTGCCGTTGATCTGGCCCGCCAGGAACAGGCCCGGCAGCGCCCTGAGCTCCAGCGTGTGCCGCAGCTCGCGCGGATCGACATGGTCGTACTCGATGGCATAGCCGGGCCGGGCGATCTCGACATTTGCGAGCCCCGGCATGGTGCGCAGGAAAGCACGCTGAACGTCCTCGGGGAGCGACGTGGACAGGCCATTGGGATAAACGAGGTTGCTATCGAGCCCCTCGGGTTCGAGAAAGACCTGGTGACTGTCGCGGTCGGCGAAGCGCACGATCTTGTCCTCGATGGACGGGCAATAGCGCGGACCGCGGCTGTTCACCCGCCCCGAATACATGGCCGAACGCTGCAGATTGGCCTCGATCAGGACGTGCGTTTCGGGCAAAGTTCTTGTTATATAACACGAAATCTGCGGCGTGGTGATCTCTTCGGTCAGCATCGAGAACGGTTCAGCCGGGTCGTCGCCAACTTGCTCGTCGAGCCCGGAGAAATCGATGCTGTCCTTGCGAAGGCGCGGGGGCGTCCCCGTCTTCAGCCGCCCCAGTGTCAGACCGAGATTTTCGAGCCGCTCCGACAGCCCCAGCACCGGCTTTTCGTCCACCCGGCCTGCCGGGATGCTTTCCTCGCCGCGATGGATCAGCCCGCGCAGGAAGGTGCCGGTGGTCAGCACCACGGCCTGTGCACCCAGCCGGCGTCCGTCGAGAAGCCGCACGCCGGTCGCCCGATCCCCGGCAACAACGAGGTCGTCGACCTCACCCTCAATGATCTCGAGGTTGTCCTGCCCGCGCAGCGCCGCCTGCATCGCCGCGCGGTAGAGCGCGCGGTCGGCCTGGGCGCGCGGCCCACGCACGGCCGGCCCCTTGCGGCGGTTGAGAACACGGAACTGGATGCCGGCCGCGTCCGCCACGCGCCCCATCAGCCCGTCGAGCGCATCGATCTCGCGCACCAGGTGCCCCTTGCCCAGGCCCCCGATGGCGGGATTGCAGCTCATCTCGCCGATGGTCGCGAATTTGTGGGTGACGAGCGCCGTGGGCACGCCCAGGCGCGCCGCCGCCGCCGCGGCCTCGCAGCCGGCATGTCCGCCCCCGACGATGATGACACCAAAATCCCGCATCACTGCTGTTCCGTTGGATCGCTCGGCACTCGGGCGCCGCGCCCCGAGGCTGTAGGACGTTGTTTCACGTGAATCAACATCAAAACCGGCCTGC
>CAZNHG010000074.1:11546-13027 GCA_964572555.1 uncultured Devosiaceae bacterium
CGCCCCGAGGCTGTAGGACGTTGTTTCACGTGAATCAACATCAAAACCGGCCTGCGGTGTCACACCGGCTGTTTCACGTGAATCATTTGCCGATGCAGAAATGACTGAAAAGGCGGTCGAGTACCTGTTCGGTATCCATCCGTCCCAACAGCCGGGCCAGTCCGTCGCTCGCCAGACGCAGCGACTCCGCCGCCAGTTCCGGCGACTCCAGCTGGCCGCGCACCGCCTGCAAGTGTTCAAGCGCGATCCCAAGCGCCGCGCGATCACGCTCGCGGCTCACAAGAACCGGTTCGCCATGCCCGGCGCGGTCCGCAACCGCCGCACTGAGCGCCGCCGTCAACGCACTCATCCCCGTTCCCGATACAACCGACACCGCATGGTCGTGCGGGCGGGCCGGGGTTCCAAGATCCACCTTGGTTGCAACGCGCCAAACCGGTGCGTCTCCACCGTCCGGGACGGGATTTTCCACGTCCTCGGGGGTATCCGGGGCCGACAGCCACAATACGAGATCGGCCCGCGTGATCTCGTTCGCGGCGCGGCGCACACCTTCCGCCTCCGCCTTGCTGTCGCTCTCGCGCAACCCCGCCATATCCACGAAAATCACGAGCTGGCCATCGAGATCGAGCGGTACCTCGCGAACATCGCGGGTGGTGCCCGCCTCGTCGCTGACGATGGCGAGATCGGACTTGGCCAATGCATTCAACAGGCTCGACTTGCCGGCATTAGGCGGCCCCGCCAGCGCAACACGAAACCCCTCTCGCACGATCCGGCCCCGCCCCACATCGCCCAACGCCTGCGCCAGTTCGCCTTCCAGCCCGGCGAGCTGGTCGTGCCAGGCGACGGGCAGCTCGTCCCCGACATCGCTTTCGTCGGAAAAGTCCAACCGCGCCTCGATCTCCGCCCGCAGGTCGAGGAAGCGGATGCGCCAATCTTCCAGCCGGTCCGACAGGCCGCCTTCCATGCGCGCCAGTGCCTGGGCGCGCTGGCTTTCGGTCTCCGCGGCGATGAGATCGCCCAGCCCCTCCACTTCGGTAAGATCGAGCTTGCCGTTCTCGAAGGCGCGGCGGGTGAATTCCCCCGCCTCCGCCAGCCGGACGCTATCGAATTCGCAAAGCGTACGCACAAGAGCCCGGACGACGGCATTGGAGCCGTGGACATGCAGCTCCGCGCAATCCTCGCCGCTGAAGCTGTCGGGACCTGGAAAAAAGACGACGAGACCGCGATCGATGTGCTGGCCCGCCGCCGCAAGCGATCTCAGGGCGAGCTTGCGCGCCGCCGGCACATCGCCGGCGACATGCGCAAGAACCGTCCGGGTCGCGGGACCGGACATCCGGACGACGGCGACACCGCAGGGCAGGGTGCCCGACGACAGGGCGACGATCGTGTCCCCGCCGCGCATTGCCGGTCCGCTAGGTATTCATCGACTCGAAGAAGTCGGCGTTGGTCTTGGTCTGGCGCAGCTTGTCCAGAAGGAACTCCAT
>CAZNHG010000075.1:0-1362 GCA_964572555.1 uncultured Devosiaceae bacterium
CGATTGTGTACGCGGCTTCGCCGGGTCCGTCGAGCCTCGGCGTCTCCTGCCACCCGGAACAGTTGATTTTCGGCCCCCGCGGGGCTAAATAACGCGCTGGCGCTGCACTCACAGGCAGTGCCGACGTTCTCAGGGCGGGGTGCAATTCCCCACCGGCGGTGACAGGGCCTTGGTCCTGAAGCCCGCGAGCGCCGGAAACATCCGTTTCCGGGTCAGCAGATTCGGTGCAACTCCGAAGCCGACGGTAACAGTCCGGATGGGAGAGAACGGGTAAGACTGGACCGATCCGTATACCGCCCGGACTCCGTTGGGCGGCGGAACGTGGCCATTTCGATCCCCGTATTCCCTGAGGCGCCTGGGTTTACGAGAAAGGATCGAAAAGTGAGCCAGACAGCCTCTACCACACTGCGCAACACCAATGCGCTCATCACCGCCACCGTCTTCATGGTCGTGGCCCAGGTGATCTATGCCTTGGTCAACTTCACGTATGACGTTCTGACCAATCCATGGAATCCGCTGCTCGCCGATTTCAAGATGACCTCGTCGTCCGCGGTCTTCTGGCAGTACGCGGTTGCAACCGTCTTCGCCATTCCGCTGATCTGGCGGATCGGCCTGGACAAGCTCAAGACCGACCATCCGGTCCTGCACGAGCTGCGCGCCCTCGCCTCCGCGCTTGGGGCGCAGATCTTCGTTTTTGGGTTCGCCACGGGCGTTCCCGTGTGGCAGATGGTAGGGCTTTTGCTCACCGGACCGTTCTTCGTCATCGCCGGATCGGTCCTCTTCCTCGGCGAAAAGGTGACCCCGACTCGCATCGGGGCATCCGTCGTCGCCTTCATCGGCGCCTTCATGATCGTCGGTGTCGGGTCGCAGGGCTTCACATGGGCGTCGCTTCTGCCCGTGCTTGCCGCCGCGATGTGGAGTGCGACCACGGTCATCACCAAGTACCTGACGCGGACCGAGGCGCCGGAATCCCTGACGCTCTACCTGCTGCTCCTGATCGTGGTGAACCATGCCGTCATCGGCCTGGCGCTCGGACTGATCGTCATCATGGTGCCCGGCGCCCTGCCGGAGAGCCTGTCCACGGGGCTCGACCTCAGCCTGCCGGCAGGCCCCGCCATGTGGTTCATGCTGTTGCTCGGCCTCATTACCGCGGCAACGCAGTACCTGCTGTGGAGTGCCTACAACCTGGCCGACGCGACCTATCTGCAGCCATTCGACGACCTGAAGCTGCCATTCAACGTCCTGATCGGCTGGGTATTGCTGTCACAGGTTCCCAGCGCGTGGTTCTGGCCGGGCGCAGCGCTCATTCTGGGCGCGTCCCTGTTCATTACGGTACGCGAGAACCGGGCGACCTGACCCGTT
>CAZNHG010000075.1:1462-12977 GCA_964572555.1 uncultured Devosiaceae bacterium
TCTGGGCGCGTCCCTGTTCATTACGGTACGCGAGAACCGGGCGACCTGACCCGTTCGCCGCCCGCCCGCGCGGCGGGCGGCATTGTCTCTCCCGAGCCGTAATCCGCTTTACCAATCCGGCATCTACCGCTATGAGGCCGGGCGCATTGTGTTCGCTGGAGGCGTTTCGTGTCCGATCATCCAATGGTTCTCACCCTGTCCTGCGTCGACCGGCCCGGCATCGTGGCCGCGGTAACCACTGAACTCGCCGGGCTCGGGGCCAATATCGCCGAAAGCAACCAGTTCTGGGACCGGGCGACGAACCGCTTCTTCATGCGTATCGCCTTCTCCGCGCCGGAAACCGTCGGCCGCGACATGGTCGAGCACGCCCTCAAGCCGGCCATCGACCGCTTCGACATGAAGACCGAGATCGCCGATCAGGCCCGCACCCCGCGCATCGTCATCATGGTCTCGAAGTTCGACCATGCGCTTTTGCACCTTCTCTACCAGATCCGCGTCGGCCGCCTGCGTGCCGAAGTCGCCGCGATCGTCTCCAATCACGAGGATAGCCGCGGCATCGCCGAGTACGAAGGCATTCCGTTCCATCATTGGCCGGTCACCGCGGACAACAAGCCCGAGCAGGAAGAAAGACTGACCAGGCTGGTCAAGGAAACCGGCGCCGACCTCGTCGTCCTCGCCCGCTACATGCAGATCCTATCGAGCGACCTGTCCAATCGCCTTTACGGCCAGGTTATCAACATCCACCACTCGTTCCTGCCCTCGTTCAAGGGCGCAAAGCCCTATCATCAGGCCCACGAGCGCGGTGTGAAGGTCATCGGCGCGACGGCCCACTACGTCACGCCCGACCTCGACGAGGGCCCGATTATCGAGCAGGAAACCGTGCGCGTTACCCACGCCATGAGCCCTGACGACTTCGTTGCCGAAGGGCGCGACATCGAGGCCCGCGTTCTCGCGCGCGCCGTCAAATTTCATCTCGAGCACCGTGTTATGCTCAATGGCAAGAAAACGGTGGTCTTCACCTGATTCTTACGGGGCCGACGCCCGCCTGCATCCGGCCGGCACGCTTGCCAGTTCGGTCACAGCGCGTTAAACGGCCCGAACACGGGTGGGTGGCAGAGCGGTTGATTGCACCGGTCTTGAAAACCGGCAGGCGCGAGAGCGTCTCGGGGGTTCGAATCCCTCCCCACCCGCCAGGTTCCACGCTCAGGGCTGGAGAATCGTCGACCCCGTCGTCTGCCGCCCCTCGAGCGCCCGGTGTGCGTCCGCGACATTCTCGAGCGCGAAGCGCTGGCCGACATGGATCGACAGCGCGCCACTGCGCACCATGTCGAACAGTTTGGCGGCGCCATCGCGCAGGGACTCCGCGTCGGGGAAATAGGCCCCGAGCGTCGGCCGCGTAACGTAGAGCGAGCCCTTGCCGGCCAGGATGCCCAGATTGGGCACGGAAACCGGCCCCGACGAGTTGCCGAAGCTCACCATGAGCCCGCGCGGGCGCAGGCAGTCGAGGGATGTCTCGAACGTATCCTTGCCGATGGAATCGTAGACGACGTCGACGCCCCGTCCATCGGTCAATTCGCGCACCCGCGCGACGTAGTCTTCGGTCTCGAGATTGATCACGGCATCGGCCCCGTTCGCCCTCGCCATCTCGGCCTTCTCGTCCGAACCGACGGTGCCGATCACGCGCGCGCCGATGGCCCTGGCCCACTGCACCGCGAGCGAACCCACCCCGCCGGCGGCGGCATGAAACAGGATCGTGTCGTCCTTCGTCACCGGCCAGGTCATTGTGAGGAGATAGCAGACCGTCATGCCCTTGAGCATGATCGCGGCCCCGGTTTCGTAGTCGATCTCGGCGGGCAGCGGCACGGCGTTGGCCGCCGGCATAAGGCGCTCTTCGGCGTAGGCGCCGATCGGGCCGTTGTAGACGACGCGATCGCCCGGCGCGAACGCGGTCACGTCCGCACCGACGGCCGTCACCTCTCCGGCCCCCTCGCTGCCCGGGGTCAGCGGCAGGTCGTTCGGGTAGAGCCCGGTGCGGTGATAGACGTCGATGAAGTTCAGCCCGATAGCATGATGCTTGACCCGAATCTGGCCCGGGCCGGGGTCGCCCAGCGTGATCTCCTCGGGCTGCAGAACCTCGGGGCCGCCGAATTCCCGGATAACGATGGCCTTGGTCACTGGCTTCCCTCCTCTGCGCGCGCACGGCGGTTCTTGGCGATGATGTTGATGGCCTCGACCAGCACGGAAAACGCCATGGCCGAGTAGATGTAGCCCTTCGAGATATGGAATCCGAGCCCGTCGGCGACCAGCGTTACGCCGATGAGCAACAGGAACGCCAGGGCCAGCATCTTGGTGGTCGGGTGACGGGCGATGAAGGCGGCAATGGACCCCGAGGCGACATACATCACGCCGATGGCGATGATCACCGCCGCGACCATGATCTGGACGTGCTCGGCCATGCCGATGGCGGTAACGATCGAGTCGACGGAGAATACCATGTCGATCATCACGATCTGCATGATGATCGCGCCGAAGGTGGCGCCCGCCCTCTTCTGCAGTTTTGCCTCGTGCGGTTCCTCGATGGAGTGGTGAATCTCGTAGGTTGCCTTGTAGATCAGGAATCCGCCGCCCGCGATCAGGATGATGTCACGCCACGAAAATGCATGCCCGAACGCTTCGAACAGGGGCTCGGACAGGCCGATGATCCACGCCAGGATCGAGAGCAGCAGAATGCGGAACACCAGCGCGAGCGCCAGTCCGAGCTTGCGGGCCTTGTCGGCGCTTTCCGGCGGCAGTTTGGAGACCAGAACCGAAATGAACACCACGTTGTCGATGCCCAGAACGATTTCCATGAGCGTCAACGTGGCCAGACTCGCCCAAACGGCGGGATCGGCGAGGATATCAAACATGTAGGGCCCTCCAGGCGCATCGCGGTTGCGCTCAGGCTATCTGCGGGAACGGCCGAAATGAAGTCCACAACGCCCGGTTTTCCATATCAATGCAACCGGATAGAGATTGGGGCGCGGGCGTCGCGTTTGCAGCTTCCGCCGGCAAGCCCTACATTCCGAAGCGAACACGTGAACGGAGCCTGGTCGCCTCATGTCAGCATCGTCGTCGCAAGCCGATATCGTCGTCGTGGGGGGCGGCCTGGCGGGGCTGGCCGCCGCCGCGAGCGCGGCCAGCCGCGGGCTCGAAACGCTCCACCTCGCTCCGCCGGCGCCTCTCGACCGGCGAACCTCCGCGCTGATGGGGCCCAGCGTGTCATTCCTGGTGGAAAGCGGGCTGATTGGCGATCCGGCCGAGCTTGGCGTTCCCCTCACCCGCATCCGCATCATCGACGCGACGAACCGGCTCGTGCGGGCGCCCGAAACCCTGTTCGACAGTGCCGAGGCCGGCCTTGACGGCTTCGGCTGGAATTTCGCCAACGCCGGCTTGCTCGAGGCCTTCCGCAAGGTCGCAGCGGCGACCGATACCTACTCGACCCGGGAAGCGAAGTTCCGGGCGCTCGAAAAAAACGGCGACGGATACACGGTCACCACGGACGACGGTACCACCATTGCGTGCAAGCTGGTCATCGGTGCCGACGGCCGGAATTCGCCGGTCCGCCAGGCGGCCGGCATCGACGTGCGCCTGCACCGCTACAGCCAAGCCGCCCTGGTCTGCGATCTCGAGCTGGACCGGCCGCTCGGGGGTACGTCGGTCGAATTCCACTATCCCGACGGACCCTTCACTCTCGTCCCGGCCGGCGACAAGCGGGCCAATCTCGTCTGGATCGACGGGACGAAGACGCTGGATGCCGTGCGAACGCTGGATGCCGCGGGTTTTGCGGCGACGATCGAGGCCCGCGCCCAGCATCTGTTCGGGCACATGCACCCGACCGGACCGACGGCGATGTTCCCGCTGTCGACGCTTGCCGCGTACACCGCCGGCCGCGACGGTGTGGTGCTGGTGGGCGAGTCGGCGCACGCCTTCCCCCCCATCGGCGCACAGGGGCTCAATCTGGGGTTGCGCGACGTGGCCGATCTGATGGAGGTGCTGGAGAGTACGGATCGCTCACAGGCCGGCTGGGCCGATACCGTTGCCGATTCCTTTGCCGGCCGCCGCGCTGCCGACCTCATGCGCACCTCGGCCATGGTCGACGCGCTGTTCCGCTCGCTGCTGAGCGACATGCTGCCTGCTCACGCCTTGCGTGCGGGCGGCCTGTGGGCTCTCAAACTTCTGTCACCGCTGCGCCGGCAGGCCATGACGACCGGTATGGGCAAGCGCTGATCTGCCACCAGGCCCGAAACCGGAAACGCCCCTGCCGCATGCGACAGGGGCGCTTGGTGTTTACCGGACTGGCGCTGGCGCCTACTGCGAGGACGCTTCGCCTTCGGAGCCGCTCTCGCCTTCGGACGATCCGGTCCCGGATTCGGCATCATTTCCGGAGCCGTCGGCCGGGGTCCCGGTAGTTCCGCCACCTTCACCGGACTTCTGGCGCCGCATCTGTTCGGCCTGGTTCTGCAGCGCTTCCTGAAGCTGGTTCGCGCCCGAACTCTCCTGGCGGAACTCATCGAAGGTCAGCGCCGTCTCGGATTCATAGGTCGCGGTGAAGCCGGACAGATCGATATTGATCGTGAGATCCTTGTTCTGCCGGTTCTTCGCGGTGAGCTTGAGGGTCGCGCCCTTCTTCAGGCTGTTCACGTAGGCTTCGTTGATGACCAGCTGGGAGGCGCAGGACTGCGGATCGCACAGCATGTAGGGCACGCGCACCGGCTTGCCGCCGTCGATCTGCCAGGTCACGCCGAAGGGCAGCAGAACACCCAGCGGAACGGCAGCCACGGCGAGCAGGCGGCTTTCCTGTCCGGGATCGTCGCGCAGAAGGAAAGAGCCGATGAACTGGCCGTCCTGCAAGACGACCTGGCGCAGGATGCAGGCCTTCTCACCGTTCTCCAGCGGATCGCATACCTTCAGCCAGTTGTCCTCGGGCGAGCGCTGCTCGCCCTCCTCCGTGGCGACATCCACACGGCCCTCGGTCGCTTCTTGTGCCTGTTCTTCTGATTCTGAGTCCTGAGCCACCGCGAAGCCGGTCGACAGCATCATACTGGTAGCAGCGAGGCCAGCTATCAGGACGTTCTTAAGGGTCATGGAGCTTCCTATTTCGAACCAGCGGCAAGCGCCGCTCTTGTGTTTATCTTTCGCGTTTCAAGGCGGGAAATCAGGCAATAACATGACCACCTTGCCGTTTCCAATTCATTATCCCGCGACGGTTTCGGCGCTTCGCTCCGCCCGGGCCAGCTTTGCCAGCCGTGACAGGATGGCGCCAGCGCCCTTCAGCCGGTCCTCGGGGGTTGGCCAGTTCCGGGAGAACACCAGTTTTTGATCGGGCTTGAGCCGTACCTGCTGGGTGGGATCGGAGACGAAGTCCACCAGCCCGGCGGGGTTCGGGAACTCGTTGTTGCGCAACGTGACCACGAGTCCCTTGGGACCGGCATCGACCTTTTCGACATTGGCCGTGCGACACAATGACTTGACCACCACGACCTTGAGAAGCGCCTGCACCTCTTCGGGCATGGGGCCGAACCGGTCGATCATCTCGGCACCGAACTCGTCGATTTCCTCTGTATCCGTGAGATCGCCCAGCCTGCGGTAAAGCTGCATGCGGACCTGAAGGTCCGAAACGTAGTCCTCCGGGATCATCACCGGCATGCCCAGCGAGATCTGCGGCGACCATTCGCCCTCGCCTTCGGCCTCCTGCTCGGTCTCGCCCGCCCGTAGCGAGGCCACGGCCTCCTCGAGCATGCTCTGGTAGAGCTCGAACCCGACTTCGCGGATATGCCCCGACTGCTCCTCGCCCAGCAGGTTCCCCGCCCCGCGGATATCGAGGTCGTGACTGGCAAGCTGGAAGCCGGCACCCAGCGTTTCCAGCGATTGCAGCACCTCCAGCCGCCGCTGCGCTGTATCGGTCAGCTTGCGGTCCGCCGGCACGGTGAACAGGCCGTAGGCTCTCGTCTTCGAACGTCCGATCCGCCCGCGGATCTGGTAGAGCTGCGCCAGCCCGAACTTGTCGGAGCGATGGACCACCAGCGTGTTGGCGTTGGGGATATCGAGCCCGGACTCCACGATGGTGGTGGACACCAGCACGTCGAACTTGCCATCGTAGAACGCGTTCATGATGTCGTCGAGTTCGTTGCCGGACATCTGCCCGTTGGCCACGACGAACGACACCTCCGGCACCTGCTCCCTCAGGAACTCCGCGACTTCCGCCTGGTCCTTGATGCGCGGCACCACGTAGAATGCCTGCCCGCCGCGGTATTTCTCGCGCAGCAGCGCCTCGCGCACCGTCAGCGGGTCGAACGGGGTGATGAACGTGCGCACGGCCAGCCGGTCCACCGGCGGCGTTGCCAGCAGCGACAGATCGCGCACACCTGTCAGCGCCAGTTGCAGTGTACGCGGGATCGGCGTGGCGGTCAGCGTGAGCACGTGCACGTTGCCGCGCAGCTCCTTGAGCCGCTCCTTGTGCGCCACGCCGAAGTGCTGCTCCTCATCGACGACCAGGAGCCCCAGGTCGCGGAACTCGATGGACTTGGAGAGGAGCGCATGCGTGCCGATGACGATATCCACGCTACCGTCCCCGAGTCCCTGCTTTGTCTGTTTCATCTCGTTGGACGAAACCAGGCGCGACGCCTGCCGGATCTTCACGGGCAGGTTGGCGAAGCGTTCCTTGAAGGTATTGTAGTGCTGACGCGCCAGCAGCGTCGTGGGCACCACGACGGCCACCTGCCGCCCGGCCATCGCCATCGCGAAGGCGGCGCGCAGAGCTACCTCGGTCTTGCCGAACCCGACGTCGCCGCACACCAGCCGGTCCATCACCTTGCCCGAGGTCAGGTCGTCGATCACCGTGTCGATCGCTGTGAGCTGGTCCTCGGTCTCCTCGTAGGGGAACCGCGTAGCGAACTCGTCATAGGCGCCCGTCGGCACGGAAATCGGCTCGGCGGCGCTCATCTGGCGCTGCGCGGCGATACGAATGAGCTGCTCCGCCATATCGCGGATGCGCTTCTTGAGCTTGGCCTTCTTGGCCTGCCAGGCCACGCCGCCCAGCTTGTCGAGTTCACCTCCGCTCTCCTCGGAGCCGTAGCGCGACAACAGCTCGATATTCTCGACCGGCAGGTAGAGGCGGTCCCCTTTCGCGTATTCGATCTCGACGCAGTCGTGCGGCGCCCCGGCCGCCTCGATGGCCCTGAGACCGACGAACCGCCCGATGCCGTGATCGACGTGCACCACAAGGTCGCCGGCGGCGAGGCTGGTCGCCTCGGTCAGCGCATCGCTGGCCTTCTTGCGCCGCTGATGCCGGATGATGCGCTCGCCGAGGATGTCCTGCTCGGATAGCACCAGAAGGTCATGCGTGCGGAACCCGCTTTCGAGTCCCAGCACCGCCAGCGCCGTCGTCCCCGGCCTAGCGCGTTCCGCCTCGTTCCAGTTCGCCGCGATCAGCAGCCGACCATGCCCATGATCGTTCAGCACCTGCGCCATGCGGTCCCGCGTGCCCTCGCTCCAGCAGGCCAGGATCATGCGATGCCCCTGGGCCGCCTCGTCGTTGAGCAGCTTGATCACGGATTCGAAGAGGTTCGTCTCCGCCGCCTCGCGCTCGCTGGCGAAGCTCGGCGCCACCCGGCCGCCGGCGTCGGTCACCGGCACTTCCTCGCGTGCCGGCGCGAACGGCGAGACCTGCACCGCTCCGCCGCTGCCCGCGAGATCGTACGGCCCGGCCTGCATCGCATAGAGCAATTCGGGCCGGATCGGCTTGTACGGCGCCCCGCCGCCGGGCTGCTGCTCGCGCGCCAGCGCCTCCTCGCGCGCATCGAAGTAGTCGCGGATCTGTTCCTGCCGGTCGATCAGCGCCTGCCCGGTCTGATCGTCGATCAGGAACGGCGCATCCCCGACATAGGCCGCAAGCGTATCCATCTTCTCGTAGAACAGCGGCAGCCAGTGTTCCATGCCCGGATAGCGCTGCCCCGCGCTGATCGCACCGTAGAGCGGATCGTCCGCCGTATTCCCGCCGAACGTCGCCGTATAGTTCCGCCGGAAGCGCCTGATGGTCTCCTCGTTGAGAACGACCTCGCTCATCGGCGCCAGCCCGAACTGCGTCAGGTTTCCCGTCGTGCGCTGGGTGTCGGGGTCGAAGGTGCGGATCGTCTCCAGCTCCGAGCCGAAGAAATCGAACCTGAGCGGCGCGGATTCGCTGGCCGGGAAAAGATCCACCAGCCCGCCGCGCACCGCGTATTCACCCGCCTCGCGCACCGTGGGCACGCGCAGATACCCGTTGTTCGCCGCCCAGGCGACCAGCGCCTCGCTTTCGACCACCTGCCCGGCCGTCGCCGAGAACGACATGTTCGCCACGAGATCGCGCGGAGGCAGGTGCTGCACCACCGCATTCGCCGCCGTCAGCACGATCGCCCCGCGCGTTCTCGGATCGGTCAGTGCCGCTAGCGCCGTCATGCGCGAGGCGATTACCACGGCGTTCGGCGACACCCGGTCGTAGGGCAGGCAGTCCCATGCCGGCAGCGTCAGAATGGTATGCCCCGGCATGAGCTGGCGCAGAATCTCCTCCATGCGCAGCAGCCGCCGGCCGTCCCGCGCCACGAAGACCGCCGCGATGCGGGCGTCCGGATCATCGGCGATACGCCGCTCGACCTCGCGCGCGAGCGCCATGGGCTGCATGCCGTCCGGCACGTTGGCGATCACGCGATCCGGCAGGTTCGCGGGCTGTTCGGCGGTCTGGGTCATCGGGCTTGCGTACGTCGGGTGTGAAAATCGGTCAACTGCCGCACCAGGGCGGCGTCGACATGGTCTGGCGGAGGCGTCTGCCCCATCACCCATTTGAGCAATTCGGTATCGAGCTCATCCATCAGCGCCTCGAGCCGCGCCAGGTCCTCCTCGCCATACTCGGGCACATGCGCATCTGCGAAATGCCCCAGAATGATGTCCATTTCCTGCGTTCCCCGGTGCCACGCGCGATAGCGGGCGCGGCGGCGGCGCGTGGCGAGGTCATGAGTCGCAGGGTCTGGGGTCATCAAATCGCTCGTCGGTAACGGCTTTATGCAGGGCACCCGTGTTTACGCGTTCATAGCTGCGCTGTCAGCCTTTTGCCAACGCCATCGAGCCGCTAAGCTGATCCATGTTCGTCAGCGCCCGCCGATGAGGGTTTCGTGTCACGTCCCGCCGTTCTCAATCCCCTGTTCCGGTCCCTGCGCTCCTTCAAGGGAGTCGGCCCGCAGCTCGCCGCGCTGATGACGCGATTCTTCGGCGCGCCCGAGGGACAGGAAGCCATCGCGCTCGATGTGCTCATGCACATGCCCGCCCATGTCATCGACCGGCGCAAGCAGGTCGGAATCGCGCAGGCGTATTTCGGCACCACGGTCACCCTCAAGCTTCATATAGACCGTCACCAGCCACCGCCCAAGGGGCGCTCCAATGTGCCGCACCGGGTTTTTGCACATGACGAGACGGGCGACATCCAGCTCGTCTTCTTCCGCGCCCAGGGCGGCTGGGTCGAGCGCGCGCTGCCGGAAGGCGAGGTCCGCTACGTCTCCGGCGATATAGGGTTCTTTCAGGGTGAAAAACAGATCACCCATCCCGACTACATCGTCGCGCCCGATCAATTCGGCACCCTGCCGCTGGTCGAGCCGGTCTATCCGCTCACGAACGGCCTGTCGTCCAAGGCCTTGCGCAAGCTCGTCACGCAGGTCGTCGAGTCCCTGCCCGACATGCCCGAATGGATCACCGGCGAGCGCCTGAACTACTTCGGCTGGCCGGGCTTTTCCGACGCCATGCGGTCCGTCCACGCCCCGCAGGCGCCGGAGGACGCCGACATCACCGGCCCCGCCCGCATGCGTCTCGCCTATGACGAATATTTCGCCGGCCAAATCGCGCTTCAGCTGGTGCGCTCGACGATGGTGTCGAAGCGCGGCATCGCCCGCCAGTTCACCGGCCGGCTCACGGACGCCGTGACCGCCGCCCTGCCCTTTGCCCTCACCGAGGGCCAGCAAACGGCGTTGACCGACATCAAGGCCGACCTGGGCTCGGAAAACCGTATGTCGCGGCTCCTGCAGGGCGACGTCGGCTCGGGCAAGACGGCCGTCGCCCTCATGGCGATGGCGGCGATGGCCGAGGGTGGCGCCCAGTCCGCCCTCATGGCGCCGACCGAGCTGCTCGCCGCTCAGCATTTCAAGACGCTCAAACCCTTGTGCGATGCCGCCGGGCTCACCTGCGTCCTGCTCACCGGCAAGCAGAAGGCAGCCGATCGCAAGGCCGCGCTCCAGGCTATCGAGGCGGGGGAGATCGGCATCGTCGTCGGCACGCATGCCCTTTTCCAGGCCGACGTGACTTTCCACGACCTCGGTCTCGTCGTGGTGGACGAGCAGCACCGTTTCGGTGTGCATCAGCGCCTGGCGCTCTCCGGCAAGGGCAAGCATGCCGACCTGTTGGTGATGACCGCCACACCGATCCCCCGCACCCTGGTGCTCACCCATTTCGGCGACATGGCGGTGAGCACGCTGCGCGAGAAACCGGCCGGCCGCCAGCCGGTCGACACCGCCGTTCTGCCTATTACCGAGTACGACCGTGTCATTCAGCGGCTGCAGTCCCGTCTCGCCGAGGGCGTTCAGGCTTTCTGGGTCTGCCCGCTCGTCGAGGAATCGGAAACCCTGGAGGTCGTTTCGGCGCAGGACCGGCATGCCGAGCTGAGAAAGGTTTTCGGCGACAAGGTCGAACTCGTTCATGGCCGTATGAGCACCGCGGACAAGCAGGGCGCCATGGCCCGGTTCGAGGCGGGCGAGGCGCAGATTCTCATCGCCACCACGGTGATCGAGGTGGGCGTCGACGTCCCCCACGCCACCATCATGATCATCGAACACGCCGAACGCTTCGGCCTCGCCCAGCTCCACCAGCTCCGCGGGCGCGTCGGCCGTGGCAGCGACCGCTCGTCCTGCCTGCTGCTCTACAAGGACCCCATCAGCGAAACCGCCCGCGCCCGGCTCGACACCATCAAGTCCACCGAGGACGGCTTCGAGATCGCCGAACGCGACCTCGAACTGCGCGGCCACGGCGACGTGCTGGGCACGCGCCAGTCCGGCATGCCCGGCTACCAACTCGCCCAACCCGACATCCACCGGCACCTGCTCGACTGGGCGCATGACGACGCCAAACGATTGCTCGAGGAAGATCCGACCCTCTCCGGCCCCCGCGGCGACGCCGTCCGCACCATGCTCTACCTCTTCCGCCGCGACCTCGCGATTCCGCTGATCCGGGCGGGGTGAGGCTGCTGCCCCCACTCCGCCGTCACCCTCGGGATTGACCCGAGGACGACGCGGGGGAGGTGGACGCAAAGGGCCGAAACCCCATCACCCGGGCGTTACAGCACACTTATCCCAGCCGTATTCCGCAAGCCAGCCCCACACCACAGCTGTCACCCCGGCCCCCGAGCCGGGGCCCATTCGCGCTTGCCGCTTGCTCATGGCGCACCAACTGCCAGAGAACC
>CAZNHG010000076.1:0-670 GCA_964572555.1 uncultured Devosiaceae bacterium
GCATGACCGCGGCGGCACTGTTCGCGTTTGTGCCTTTAGTTGGCAAGCGCGCTCTTCATTCCATCGGCCTGGTTTGGTCGACGCAGCACGACATCCAGTTGGCCATCGTATTCAGGGGCATCGCCGCCTCGAGGACGTCCAGCCCTATGACGGCACCTCCGTCTACCTGCCAATTTAATCTGCCTGGTTTGCTCTCTTGCCCAGGCGCAGCGCTGCCTTGACCGCGACCAACGATCCCGGGGGATCGGTAGTAGATTTCGTTGCAAATATCGCGCAGATTGACATGGTTCGCGTAAGTCTATACTTACATGTAAGTGATGACTTACGCGATTGACACATGGACGGCGTTGGCCGACCCGACCCGCCGAACGATCTTCGAACGCCTTATCGCGCACCCCAGTGCCGTGAGCGATCTGGCCTACGATCTGCCTGTCAGCCGGCCAGCGGTTTCGCAGCACTTGAAGGTCCTGAAAGACGCTGGCCTGGTCATCGACGTGCGGTCCGGAAAGCAGCGCATCTACCGGATCGATCCGGTAGGTCTGGAGGCGTTTCGAGCTGAACTTGACCGCTTCTGGACCAGGACCCTCGCGGCCTACAAGAAGGCCGTCGAACAACCAGAAGTAAGCAATCAGATGAGCATGGCAGCAGGAGAGGTCACGACTGTTCGTGC
>CAZNHG010000076.1:680-12776 GCA_964572555.1 uncultured Devosiaceae bacterium
ATCGTCGTGCAGGCCCCGGTCCGACGTGCGTTTGAGGTGTTCACAGAGGACTTCGGCAGCCTCAAGCCACCGGACACAATATGCTCGGTGTCGAGATCGCCGAGACAGTCTTCGAGCCCAAGGTCGGCGGCTTTCTCTACGATCGCGGCGTTGACGGGAGCATTTGCCGCTGGGCGCGGGTCCTTGCCTACGATCCACCCAACCGTGTGCTCTTGAGCTGGGATATCGGCCCGACCTGGCAGCTTGAGAATGACCCGAGCAGAACAAGCGAATGGGAGGTCCGGTTCATCGCCGAAACCGAACAACGCACAAGGGTCGAGATCGAACATCGCAAGCTCGACCGACATGGCGAGGGGTGGCAAGTCGTCCGCGATGGGGTGGCTGCCGATCAGGGGTGGCCACTATACCTGCAGCGCTATGCCGCGAGAATGACGGCAGACCACTGAGCGTGGTCACCCTAGATTGTCCAGGGATGCTTGTGCAAACCAGACGTCGACAACTTTGGTTGTCGGGGGCCTTAGCCCGAACTTATGCTGGGTTTCGAAGTGCCGTACGTTTCTGAAGACGTGCCGTCTTCTGAGTCGTCCTCAGCACACGTTCGCGCTCCTTCAGGATTTGGCGGAATGCCGAGTATCGATTTCTCTTGTCAGTGAGCGCGACCGTCCGGAACCGACTTTCGGCTGCCTCGAGGGGTGTCTTTGTCATTGAATTACCTTGAATGCCGGGATCGCATTGCAATCCCGGCTAAACGATTTACGCGAGTTGCAAATTGACTGCAGAAGCTTTGCCGTCGCGGCCATTATCCAGTGTGTAGGAAACAGCCTGGCCCTCGGCGAGACCCGACAGGCCGGCCTGCTCTACTGCGGAAATATGGACGAAGGCGTCCTTGCTGCCGTCAGCAGGTGTGATGAATCCAAAGCCCTTGGTGGCATTGAAGAATTTAACGGTACCGTCGATCATGGGAAGTATCTTTTCATGTGGCCCGGTCCATAGAGGACAAGCGGGCATGTTTCCGCCCCGCAACACGCGGACCGGTTCTGGAACGCTCGCAAAATCAAGAGATGGTCCCAAGCGCGAATGCGGCATAGGGAAAAGCCAGTGATTGGCTGAAAACGTACTGCTACATAGATGGGTGCGTCCTCTGTCGCAAACAAGGCCAGTCCTGAATTTAGTTACGTCACAACGCCGCCCCCAAGGGAGATTTGCAACGCGTGGGAGCCGCCGTCGAGTGGCACTCGAACGTCCCCGCCATCAACTTGCAAAGGCCGGCCGTCGAGATTGGCTTGCATCAGTGTGCCGGAACTGACCCGGCTGACGGCAATGTCGTAGTGGCTCTTGTCCAGCCGGATGGTCGCTTTGAAGCCACCCCACTCGGGCGGCATGACGGGGGCGACGATCAGGCGATCACCCTGGCGTGATATCCCCAGGATGCCTTCCATTCCGGCGCGGTACATCCAGCCCGCAGAGCCGGTGTACCAAGTCCATCCGCCACGCCCGACATGAGGGGCGACCGAATAGACGTCTGCGGCCACTACATAGGGCTCAACCTTGTAGCGTTCCACCGCCTCGGGGGTGTCCGCGTGATTGACCGGATTGAGCATGGCAAAGAGTTCGTGAGCCTTTCCACCTTCACCTAAGCCGGCGAAGGCAAGGATCGCCCACATGGCGGCGTGGCTGTACTGGCCGCCATTCTCGCGCAGACCCGGAGGATATCCCTTGATGTATCCCGGATCGTGTGTGGTCGTGTCAAAAGGCGGGGTGAAGAGCAGCGCCAGACCGTCATCCTTGCGCATCAAGTGTTCTTCGAGCGATGCCATCGCCATGGTCGCACGTGCAGGGTCAGCAGCAGCGGAAAGGACGGCCCAGGATTGGGCGATGGAATCGATGCGGCATTCCTCGCTTTGCGACGAGCCGAGCCAGCTGCCATCATCGAAGGTGGCGCGGCGATACCATGCACCGTCCCAGCCGTGGCGTTCGAGCGCCTCGCGTAGTTTGACGGCGTGGGCCTGCCAGCGTGTGGCGCGTTGAGGCGCGCGCGTGGCAGCGAGAGGCACGAACTTGTCGATGGCGCTGATGAGGAGCCAGCCGAGCCAGACGCTTTCGCCTTTGCCGCCGTCACCCACCCGGTTCATTCCATCGTTCCAGTCGCCAGTGCCAATAAGCGGCAGGCCATGTTGGCCACAAACAGAAATGGCCAGGTCGAGGCCGCGGGCGCAGTGCTCGAATAGGGAGCCCGCCGTTGCCGCCTCCTGGGGGATGAAGAAGGCGTCGTGTTCACCATCCGCGAGAGGCTGCCCCTCGAGGAACGGCACGGTTTCCTCCAGGATCGCCGCGTCATCGGCAATGGCGATGTAGGTTGCCGTGGCAAAGGCCAGCCACACGCGATCATCCGAGATTCTGGTACGCACGCCCTGGCCCGAATGGGGCAGCCACCAATGCTGGACGTCCCCTTCGACGAACTGCCGACCGGCGGCGCGCAGGATGTGGTGCCGGGTTTCAGCGGGACGCGCGAATGCCAGGGCCATGCCGTCCTGGAGTTGATCGCGAAAGCCATAGGCGCCGCTTGCCTGGTAGAACGCCGATCGGGCCGTGATGCGGCAGGCAAATGTCTGATAGAGGAGCCAGCCATTGAGCATGATGTCCATGGCCCGATCAGGCGTGCTGACCTCGACGGTTCCCAGGAGTTCGGACCAATAGGTGCTGATCCCGGCCAGAAGTGCATCGAAATCGGCCGAGCGATAGTGCGTGACAAGGGCACGGGCCGCTTCCGCGCTTTCGGCCTGGCCCAGAAGCGAAACGATTTCGATTGATTGCCCGGGTTCGAGTGTCACGCTCATCTGCTGGGCAGCGCAGGGATCAAGGCTGGCCCCTGTCGCACCCGACAGGCCGGATCTGCGCATGAGCGATGCTGGAGCTGCCGTGCCGCCATTGCGGCCCAGGAACTCAGTACGATCCGTGGTCCAGCCGGTCGCCTTTTGGCCCAGATCTGCAAAGGCAACACGGCCGGGGAACGCAGTGCTCCAGTGATTGCGCGCCAGCAGGGCACCGGTCCGGATATCGCGTTCCGTGGTGATGAACGGCGCATTGGGCCCGCGCTGCGTTCCGAGCACCCATTCGGTGTAGGTCGTGACGGTGAGCTGGCGCGGACGGCTCGAATGGTTGGTGAGCTTCAGACGGGACACCTTGACCGGATCGGCAAGAGGTACGAACTGGCTCAATTCGCTTTCGATGCCATGAGCCCGGTGAGCAAAGGTACTGTAGCCGAACCCATGGCGAGCAACGTAGCGACCAGCGTCGCGGATCGGTTGGGCGGTGGGGCTCCAGAGCGCGCCGCTTTCCTCGTCGCGGATATAGATTGCTTCGCCATTGGGGTCGGCGGTCGGGTCGTTGGACCAAGGAGTGAGCTGGTTTTCACGGCTGTTCTGCGCCCAGCTATAGCCGCTGCCATCTGCGGAGACCTGAAAGCCGAAGCCAGAATTGGCGATGACGTTGATCCAGGGCGCCGGCGTCGACGTCCCGTCTTCGAGAATTGTTACATATTCAGTGCCATTTCCGCCAAACCCACCAAGCCCGTTGAAGAACTCGAGGCCCGTTGGCAGAGCAACGTGTTCGGCCTGGGTCGGGCCAATCCTCGGCAGGGGAGCGCTGGCGGGCGGTGTGGATGCGGGGGTAAGGCGGGCGAGCTGGTCGGCAATCGGGCCATGACGAGCCAGGAGTACGATTCGCGCGGCCGCAAGGAGCAGGTCATGGGCTTGATCCGCCATCATGTCGGCGCGCAGGACGTGAACGGCACCCTGAGCAGGCGCCTCACCGAATCGGGGGCGCGACTGGCTGGCCCGGACCGCGGTCTCGATGGCGCCCTGAAGGTCCTGGGCATACGAAGCGGCACGCTCGTTGACGATGACCAGGTCGACGGCCAGCCCCTTCATACGCCAGTATTCATGGGCGCGGAGCAGTTGGCGCACCTGTCCCATATCTTCCGCATTCTCGATGCGTAGCACGACGAGGGGCAGGTCACCCGAGATCCCATGGGCCCAGAGCCCCGATTGGGGGGCGATGCCGCTCGCCATCGCCTTGGCGGGCATGCGAAAGCGTGGATCGGCATAAAGGATCGGGGCGGCGAGGTGCTGGAAGTCGGTGGCCTGGCCGAGGGTTATGCCGAGATGGTGCAATTGAACCTGGGCCTGTGTCCAAGCCAGGGTCTTGGCTCGCTCGAACGCGCTGCGATCATGGTGGCTGTCGATCAGCTCGAGCAGGTCTTCGCGCGACGACGCGACCACGGTCCAATAGGCGATGCGGGCCGTCTTGCCTGGCAACAAACGGACGCGCTGGCGGAGCGAGAATACCGGGTCGAGCACGGTACCAACCGTGTTGGAGAGGGACTGGCTCTTCACGATCGCGACAGGATCGGCGGTCGTCCGGTTGCGTCCGAGAAAGCGCGCTCTGTCGGTCTCATACTGCGGCTCGCCAATTACCACGCCTTCCACGACAGCAAAGTGCGCGGCCCAGACCTCGGGTTCGATTGGATTGCGCCGGCGCCGCGTGGCGATGAGGGCGCCGAATTCTGCAAGATACTCGGTGATGACGAACATCTTGGAAAAGGCCGGATGCGCGTTGTCCGACGCTGGTGGGGCCAGGACCAGTTCAGCATAGGAGGTCGTTTCGATCTCGCGTACATGCCGCCCCTTGTTGGTGAGTGAAATGCGGCGCACCTCGCCGTCGTCCTCGCCCGAAACCAGCAGGTCCATCGTTGTCGTCAGCGTCCCGTCGTGCCGGGTGAATTCGGCGTGGTCCTCGCCGAAAATCACGCTTTGCGTGTCGGGTGCGCCGCCCATGGGCTGGTCGCCTGCCGACCATGCGGCGCCAGTCCGTGTATCCTTGAGATAGATAAAGGTGCCCCAATCATCGCGGGTGGCGTCTTCCCGCCAACGCGTGACGGCGATATCGCGCCAACGGCTATATCCGGCGCCAGACCCGGTGACCATCACCGCATAGCTACCGTTCGAGAGCATATGGGTTGAAACAGGTGCGGCGGACGAGGTGCCAGAGATGCGGCGGACTGCAGGTTCCAGATTGCCGGTTGCTTGGGTGCGAATCTCGGGTCCTTCAGTACGCGCATGGGCAACGGTGACGTCACGCGGCAGTTTTTCGGCGAGCAGCAGCTCACTCGCCACGATCATCGGTTCGTGGTGGAACCGGGTTCGCATGCGGCCATCGAGCAGCGTATTGACCAACGCGACGATGGTCATGCCCTGGTGGTGCGCCATGACACTGCGAACGATTGCGAAATCTTCCTGGGGCGGCACCCGGGCAGGGGTGAAATCGAGAGCCTCGTAAAACCCGTAGGGTCCCAGTGCGCCCAACCCGGTGAGCCGAGCGTAGTTTTCGCTCGCACCGTGCGGGTCGACCATGGAAGCAAGCCCGGTGGCGTACGGCGCGATCACCACATTGGCCGAGAGGCCGCGTTTGAGCCCGAGGCCGGGAACACCGAAATTGGAGTACTGATAGGTGAATTCCAGATCGCGGGCATTGTAGGCCGACTCCGAAACCCCCCATGGCACGCCGAGACCCCTGGCATAATCCATCTGGCGGGCCACGACGGTGCGATTGGTCTGCTCAAGAAGACTTCCGTCGGGCGCGCGCATGACGAGCGAGGGCATGAGATATTCAAACATCGACCCTGACCAGGAGACGAGCGCCGAGCCAGTGCCGATCGGGGTTGCGGTCCGTCCGAGCCGAAACCAGTGCCGTGTCGGTGCGTCTCCCTTGGCTATGGCAAACAGGCTGGCCAAGCGCGCTTCGGACGCCAAAAGGTCGTAGCAGTTGGGGTCAAGGCCACTGTCTGCGAGTGAATATCCGATTGAAAGCAGCTTGCGCTCGGGATCAAGCAGGAAGGCGAAATCCATTGCCAGCGCCATGTCGCGCGCCGCCGTGGCAAGAGCCGAAAGGCGGGCGTCGAGCTGGAGCGGGTCGGTCTGCGCGACGGTTCTGTCGCGATCCAACTGGCCCAGGGTTTCACCCAGAGCCTGGATCCAGAAAACGAGTTCGGAGTCCTCGCCTTCGTTCAATGTCATGCGTTCGCGGGCAGTCTTGTGCGCCTTCTCGGTCAAGCGCACCAGGGCGGGAGACACGCTCTGCATCGATTGGGTGCTATCAAGCAGGGTTTCGATTTCATCGAAGGTCGCAACAAGGATTTCGCTGTCCTTGCCGACTTGCTTGGTCAGGGCCGACCGCGCAAGTGCGAGGGTATCGAGCAGTCCTGTTCGGTTCTCAAGCGGGCGCGCGCCGGCCCATTCCTGGCAAGCATTGGCCAGGGCGATCATATGGCCGGCCAGATTGCCGCTGTCGACCGAGGAAACGTAGGCGGGCTCGAGCACGCGCAAGTCCTGGGTGTCGTACCAGTTGAACAAGTGCCCGTTGAACTTTTCCAGTTTACCGAGGGTTTCAAAGCTCGCTTCGAGCCGCTCGACGGTGGCGAGCGTGCCTGCCCAACCGAAGTCGCGTGCGGCCACGACGGACAGCAGATAGAGTCCGATATTGGTTGGCGACGTGCGATGCGCGATGGCGGGACGCGGAGATTCCTGGATATTGTCAGGTGGCAACATGTTGTCGGCAGGTGTGACGAACGTTTCGAAATATCGCCATGTTCGCCGCGCGATCAGCCGAAGATCCTTTGCCTCGGCGGCGGTCAGGGATCGCTGGGCGGGGGCATTGGAGCGGCTTGCATGGAGCGCTATGGCCGGCGCGGTAAGCCAGAGTAGCGCCAGGGGTACGATCAAGGACCATGCTGCCGGAGCAACCAGGATCGCTCCGATCATCAAAGTTGTCGCCGATAGGGTGCCTCCTGCCATCTCGCGGTAGAATCCCATGATGGCCAGACGCGGCCGTCGGCCGGCCTGCGCAGCCGTCGTCCATTCAAGAAGTGTCCTGTGAGAGACGAACACGCGATACAGCGACCGTCCGATCGCGTCGAGATTGCGCCAGGCCTCGTTAGGCAGGAAGGCGAGCTTGAGCACCACCTGAATGATCGCGAGCTTTCCCTCCTGGGCAAGACTGATAAAGTGGTGGGACAGATGCAAACCGCTGCGCGGCGGAAGCGCCGAAAAGGCGAGGGGCAACAGTACTGGTACGGCAATGGTTGCAAGGATCAACGCAACTCCGGCGAGCGCGGCGGGCAGGGGCAGAAAAAACGCCAGCACAAGTGCCAGTACCGAAAACGGCGCTATCAGCGCACGACGAAGATTATCAAGCATCTTCCAGCGCCCGAGAGCGCCGATGCCCGATTTGCCGAAGATCCAGGGCAGCAATTGCCAGTCCCCACGCGTCCAGCGATGGGCGCGGCGGGCAGCGACGTCGTAGCGGGCGGGGAAATCCTCGACGAGTTCGACGTCCGAAGCCAGGCCCGCACTTGCAAAAATGCCCTCCAGCAGATCATGGCTTAGCAGCGTATTGTCCCGGATGCGCCCGGCCAGCGCGGCCTCAAAGGTGTCGACCTCGTAGATCCCCTTGCCGGTAAATGAGCCTTGGCCAAACAGGTCCTGATAGACGTCGGATATTGCGCCGGCATAAGGATCCATGCCGCCCGGCGAAGAGAAGATGCGCTGAAAGAGCGAGCCATTCCTCCCACCCGGCAGCGCCGCCGTGACGCGGGGCTGGAGAATGGCATAGCCATCGACAACTTTCCCGGTCTCGACATCAAAACGCGGGCGATTGAGCGGGTGGGCCATCTTGCCCACGAGGCGCAATGCAGTCTCGCGGGGCAAGATCGTGTCGGCATCAAGGGTGATGACGTAGCGCACGTCGGGCGGAACTTGCGCGGCCACGCCACCCATGGAAATGAAGCTGGTATCCTTGGCGCCGCGCAACAGTCGGTTGAGCTCGTGGAGTTTGCCCCGCTTGCGCTCCCATCCCATCCAGACATCTTCACTCGAATTGAACTGGCGCCGCCTGTGAAGAAAAATGAAACGATCACCCGCCGGTCCGGGACCGTGACGGGCGTTGAGCGCGGCGACGGCGCCCTGGGCGGTTTCGATCAGATCGTCATCGCCAGCCATGACTTCTCGGGGTGCATCCACCCCATCGGCCAACAGGGCGAAATATACATCTCCCTCCGAACCCGAAAGATAATGGACTTCGAGCCCTTCGATCTGTTCGAGAAGGTCGGCCCGGCTTGTCAAAAGTGTCGGGACAGCAATCAGAGTGCGCAGGGAAGACGGCACGCCGTCGTCCAATTCAAGTCCCGGCAAGGCCGAAGCACCCACATGTCCGGCAATGGCCCGATTGACCAGGGCGATGGCGATTTCGCTCGCCGGCAACGCGGCCAACACGGCAAACAGGGCCAGCCAGATACCTGGCGCGCCCAACAAGAAAGTCCCCCCAAGGCCAACCGCCATGACAAGCGCGGTGACAAGAGCAAGGGCACCCAAATAGCCTTTGAGGCCCAGGTGGACAGGGATGCGGCTGAACCATAGCTGCAGCGGCGCACGAAACCCGATGCGCGCTTCAAAGTCTTTTCGACCCTCGTCAATCAGATGAAAGCCCGGGTCACCCACACGCTCGGCTTCGGTGGAGGTCTTTGCATGAGATCGCGCCTCGGCTGCAGCCGCCAATGCTTCGTCGGCGATCTCAACCTCGGATAGACGTGCGCCGCGCGCCAGTTGCTCGATGACCGAGCGATAGAGGTCACGCGTCGGGAAATCCATTGCAGCGAACCCGCTGGCCGACGCCAAGCGCGCATCCACAAGGCTCACGCTCTCGAACAGCCCGGCCCAATCTACTTCCGAAATCAGCCGCATGCTGGTGATGATGTTGCGCACGGTGACGTTGGATGACCCCTGACGCTGCTGGGCATGTTGCACGACCACTTCGATCGAGGTGCCCTGAGCCGCCAATTGCTGCTCGAGCCAGCCCTGCGTCGGGGTGGCGTCAGGGTCGTGATCACGCAGCCGCTTGGCGAGCTGGGCCGCAAAATGCTCAGAGAGAGGTTCAGAAGAGTTCGGCCACTCCGAGTCCGCATCCGGCCCGACGGCCAGCAGCCGGTCGGCCAGCACGTCGGCCTCCACCCGTGCGGCGCGTCCGATAGTGATCTGATCCGCAAGCCGGCGCAAATTCTCGACCAGGACGATGCGCAGCGTGATCGCGACGGCCCAGAGCTCGCCAATTGTCAGCGGATCAACACGCTGATAGGCGGCAACAAAACGGGAGAGCATTTCGGAATCGAAATGGCTGTCGGTATGAGCGACGAAGGCCCACGCCAGACCGAAGACGCGCGGATAGCCCGCGAACGGCCCGCCGGCGAGCTTGGGGAGTTGCCGGTAGTAGCCTTTTGGCAGGTCCTGGCGGATTTCGCGGATCTGGGCTTCGACGAGATGATAATTGTCCAGCAGCCATTCGGCAGCGGGCACGACGCCGCGATCTCGCTCCACCTCGAGGGCGCTTGCGCGATAGGCGGTGCGTAGTGTCGCGGCATTCTCATCCAGCCGGCGATGAAGGGAGAGCACTCTGGGTGGCTGGGACGTGACGATCTGCGCTCGCGCCAGACTTTCGGCATGTTGTTCGAGACGCTCGATGCCAAAGAGCTCTTCGCGAACCGGGGCCGTGTCCTCCCAGAGGAGCGGCTGTCTCTGGGCAGGAGAGATCAAGTGGATGAAGGGCAGCATTTACGGGTCCTTTGGTTCACTTTGCGACCCGAAGAGATGCGAAAACCGCTGCAACTTGGGTTCAGGAAGCCCAAGACGCTCCTGTTCAGGTTTGGCGCAGCATCCAGTCATGGACGTCGGTCTGCGATTGAGACCTGGATATCCCGCTTCGGACCCGCACCATTTCAGCGAGCTGGGGCTCGGAACTGATCATGGTCAAATCGATAGGCGTAAGAAATGGCCACTGCTTGCGCGCGTTGGTGCGCAACAGAGTTTTCCGCTTCGATGCATCGAGCGGCTCACCGGATTGATAGGCAAACATTTGAGAAAACTCCCGCGAGAGCGGGTGAGCGACCTGCTCCAAAGGACCAGCAAGGATGAGCTGATCCAGCCTGCGCTCTCTTATATTAAATGGTAGTTGTGCGACGCTTTAACAAGGCAGAGCCGTTGTCTTATCGGGGCGGGGCCATCTCCTTCTATTTGCGGCCTGCGCGTTCATGTGAGAAAGGCGACGGTCCCGGCCGTCCTTTTTCGGCATCTTGGTTCCATTCTGCACACAAGTCCGTGGCGCCTCCTGCTCGGGAACACGTTTCACCGCGCAGGAGGCGCAAGGGCGCTTCCGGTCGTCTTCGTTCGGCAAGAGCGTTCCGCAGGCCCGCGCTCAGTCGATGAACGGTAGAGCATCAGCCCAGATCGCGGCGTGTGAACGCTTTAGTCGTCCAACTATAGGCGAGAGGAGGGGATGGGGATGGAGCCGCCGTCATCCTCCCAGCGTTCGCTTCCACGATCGCGAGGTGGATCAACCGTCCTGTAGACCGGCGGCAAGTTCTGACGTTCCATCCAGTCTCGAACAACCATGGTGGCCTCGCGCGGGGTTCGGCCCGTGCAGTGGGCAATGGCGTCAACCAGCTCCGCTTCGGTCGCAATGGTGTTGATATCGATCACTTCCAGGCCCGGCCACTCTTCCATCAAGGCATTGCGGAGTTGAGATTTTGCAAGAATGGTGGGCATTGATGCATTCATATCGTATTGAAACATGAGGTCTCTCCCGCCACCCCGCGAAATTCGATTGCTGCCCGACGGGACGACGGGCAAGTGCACAAGCTGAGTGGCGTGAATCATATATGGTGGGTGCGCAGACCCGAAACAATGCAGGTGTGCTGACGCATGCATCCAAGGGAACCTGGACGATCCGGTGGCTGCTAGTGCCACAGTTTGCGCCATTGCACGAAGGGCCATGTCGCAGATGCGATACCGCGTGATCCCGCCGCCAGTATCCCGCGTGGGCGAGGTCCAGGACGTCTCGATCACAGCCGGAAGATGACGGGTTGGGGGATGCAGAGGGGCGAGAAGTCGGTGCGGGCACGGCGGTCGTCATGGATCAGGCTGCTCGCGGCCGCGCTGCTATTGTTCATGTCCGGAATCGGATAATTTGAGAATTCTGAGGATGAAAGGAACTTGGCCATGGCGGACGAAGTGGACCATCTGGAGAACGCAAAGCGTGCGCGGGAAATGGTGGTCGAGGGACGTCGGAACCTTATCAGCAAGTTCAACTATGCCGGTGTGAAGGGCGCGGAGACTCTGCTCAGGGAATTTCATCGGATGCAGGATGTTATTGATGGCCTCGACCGGGCCATCGAGGATGAGCGGCGGCTTGCCGATCCGGCAGCGGCACAGATGATCTCGTCCACGCGCGATCGGGACGAATAGCCGACCTCGAAACCCTAGCCTGACGTCGGCGCCCTGGCGCTGCACCTCGAAGAAGTCTCGAAGAAGGTTGCCCCGAGCGTCTCCCGGTTCTCGATAACATCACCGGATGCCCGTGACGCCACGCTCGCCTGAGCTCAACGCGGTGAACAACTCCCGGATCTGGTTCGGGGTGGGTTGGATGGTAGTTCCTGCGCCAGAATTGGCTGTCGAACCGGATATTGGCCTTTCCTATGCGACGCTATTCTCGAGCACTTCCGTGGAGCCTGGCTGAAGCTCATCGAATGGCCATGGTACATCACGTCCATCGGCAGGCGCGATTGGGCTCATCATTGGTGATCAAGGAGCCTTGGTATAGCGCGGGCGCATCGTAACCTCACCTGCCATCTGGCGCCGCGTTGTCGATGTGGGTATCTGGATAGCCGAACCGAGACACGCTTTCACTTGAACATCAGCGATAGGCGCGTCGCCGAGCGTTTTGCTGCTAGGCGCTATCGTATCCGCGGGTGGCGAGGACGTTGCCCTCAACCAGGCCCGCAGCATGTCACTCGTCACCTGCCCCTGACTACCGTCTACACGCCACGTGTTGTGCACCCTCAGTGCCACTTCGCCGCAGCCAACCCCTTGAAATTGCCGGAGACATTTCTAGATGAAAAGTGCCGACCGCCACTGACAGGGGTCGGCCGAAACCGGGAGACATTCCCGGCAGCTGTTCGTATCCATGTTGCTCAGAAGGAGGATGTGGCTATGA
>CAZNHG010000077.1:0-1838 GCA_964572555.1 uncultured Devosiaceae bacterium
GCGACCACGCCTAAACGAGCAAAATACGTTTTCGCTAAGTCATTGAAATAAATGGTGGGTGTGCCTGGGATTGAACCAGGGACCCCTGCCGTGTGAAGGCAGTGCTCTCCCGCTGAGCTACACACCCGAAGCCGGTGACGATGTCCGGCCGGAGGGGAGGATGGGCATGGCCGACCTCGGCGCTCTGTCTACACATTCTGCGCGCCGAGGCCAAGCCTTTTCTTGCGGCATCCGGCCAGGGGAATCGGGCGGCTCAGTTGTGCGTGACCGGCTTGGAGCGCATGCGCGCCACCGTCTCGCGCTCGGCGCGCTTGCAGCGCACGGGCGGCAGGCCGCGGTCCATCAGGGCCATGTCGTCGAGCACCATGTCGCCCATCTGCTTGAAGGCGGAATCGAGTGCGCCGGCCCGGTGCGCGGAGCGCAGGAAACCGGGCAGCCGACGCACCGGATGATCGGCCGGCAGCGGCTCCTGCGGATAGACGTCGCTGGCCGCCGTGATGTGGCCCGACCGCACCGCCGCCATCAGCGCATCGAAATCGACCACCGCCGCCCGGCTCAACAGGATGAAAGACGCGCCCCGGCGCATGGACGCGAAAGCATCCGCTCCCAGGAACCCCTCGTTCTCGGAGGTGACCGCGGTCACCACGAAAACGAAATCGCTGTGTGCCAACACCTGTTCCAGCGAGGCAGGAGCGACACCATGCTCGCGCAACACCGGGTCCGGTAGCCAGGGGTCGTGTACACGGATCGTCGCGCTCATGCCCGAAAGCACGCGATTGAGCGCCCGCCCGAGATCGCCGAAACCGATGATGCCAATCTCGGAGCCGGAAATCAGCCGCGCCTGGGCATTGCCGTCCCCGCCCCAGAGCTCGGTGCCCTGCTGGAATGCCGCATCCGCCGCGCTCACCCCGCGCGCGAGATCGAGAGCGAGGGCCAGCCCCAGCTCCGCAACCGGCACGGCAAACACCGCGCCCGTGGTCAGCACGTGGATGCCGCGCGCGAACACCGTGTCATAGGGCATGTTGTCGATGAGATTGCTCTCGACGTTCAACACGGCCCGCAGCGAACTCAGCCGGTCGAGAAGCGCCGGCGAGATGGGCGGCTGGCCGATGATATAACGCGCCGCCCCCAGCACGTCGTCCGAAAGCGTATCGAGCGCGTCCGCGTCCACTTCGACGATGGCGTAGCGCTCGTCCAGCGCCGCCCGCGCGGCGGGCGTGAAGATCAGATCGAGCGAGCGCGGCTCGGGCGCGCTGATGACAACGGGTTTGTCGGCCATGTCCGCTCCTTATTGTGCCGTCCAGCCGCCGTCGACCTTGAGAACCTCGCCATTGACGAGACTTCCCGCCGGCGAGGCGAGAAAGATCACCGCGCCGGCAACCTCGGTAATCGTACCCACGCGTCCCAGCGGAATACGGGCCAGAACCGAGTCGCGGAACGCGGGCGTATCCAGCCGCTCGGCGGTGCCGGGCGTGTAGACGAAAGTCGGCGCCACCGCGTTGACGGTCACCCCGCGCCCGCCCCACTCGATCGCCATCACGCGCGTGAGCTGGTCGAGCCCGCCCTTGCTCGCACCGTAGACGGCGTGGTCGCGAATGGCGACCGAACTCGCCTGCGAGCTCATGTTGACGATGCGGCCCGCCCCCTGCGTGAGCATGATCCGCCCGGCCGCCTGCGCGACGAAGAAGGCGCCCTTGAGATTGACGGCCATCATGGTGTCCCAGTCCGCCTCGGTCACGTCCTCGGCCGCGTGGTTGGCCCCGAGCCCGGCATTGTTGACCAGAATGTCCAGGCTGCCGAAGTGCCTGGCAATCGCCTCGAATACCGGAGCGATCGCC
>CAZNHG010000077.1:1938-12681 GCA_964572555.1 uncultured Devosiaceae bacterium
CTTGTCCGCCACCTTGCGCCCGCGCCGCAGCACGACCACGCGGTCGGCCACCGCGAACACGTCGGGCATTCGGTGACTGATCAGCACCACCGTGATCCCGCTGTCGCGCAGCCGCTTAATGAGATCGAGCACCTGCGCCACCTGCCGCACGCTGATCGCCGCCGTCGGCTCGTCCATCAGAACGATGCGCGCGTCCGACAGGCGCGTACGTGCGATCGCCACCGCCTGGCGCTGCCCGCCCGACATCATGCGCACCAGGTCGCCGGGCCGCGTCTCCGACTGGATCTCCGCGAACAGCTCCCCGGCCCGCTTCGCCATCGCCGGATAGTCGAGCACCCTGAACGGCCCGATCCGCCGCTTGATCTCGCGCCCCAGGAACACGTTGTCCGCCGCCGTGAGATTGTCGCACAGTGCCAGGTCCTGATAGACAACCTCGATTCCGCGCTCCCGCGCATCGGCACTGTCGTGCAGTTGCACCGGCTCTCCGTAGAGCCTGATCTCCCCGGCGGTCGGCGCGAAATTGCCGGCAACGATCTTCACCAGCGTCGACTTGCCCGCGCCGTTATCGCCCATCAGTCCGACCACCTCGCCGGGCGTAAGGGCGAAATCGATCTGCTCGAGCGCATGGATCGCCCCGAAATTCTTGGTAATCCCGGTCATCTCCAGAATGGCGTCACGCATTGGCCTGCCTCCTCAGCGCGGCGTACTGGTCGAGCGCCACCGCGAGCACCAGGATCACCCCGATCAGGATCTGCTGGATGAAGGACGACACGTTCAACAGCACCAGCCCGTTGGTCAGAACCCCTATGAGAAGGGCGCCGACCACCGTGCCGAAGATGCCCCCAACACCACCGAACAGGCTCGTGCCCCCGATCACCACCGAGGCGATGACCGTCAATTCGAGCTGCAGCCCCGCCACTGCCTCGGCCGAATTAAGCCGCGCGGACAACAGGAACGAGGCCAGCCCGCACGCAAAGCCCGAGATGATGTAGACCGTCAGGACGACCCGCCGCGTCGAAATGCCGTTGAGCGCCGCCGCGCGCGCATTGCCGCCCGTCGCATAAACATGCTTGCCAAAGGCCGTGTAGCGCAGCACCAGATGCGCGATCACCGCCGCGACGAGAAAGATGATCACGGGCACCGGAACCTCGCCTATGCGCCCCTGCCCCCACCAGGTGAAATCCACGTCGAACCCTGAGATCGGCCCACCGCCGGAGAACAGCAGCGCCGCCCCGCGCCAGGCAGTCAGCCCTCCGAGCGTGACGACGAAGGGCGGCACCCGCAATCGCGTGATCGCCAGCCCCTGCACCGCGCCGCACGCAACGCCCACCGCAAGGCTCGCCAGAACGGCGAGGATCAGCGGATTGCCCGTGTCCGCGCTCGCTCCCACCGCGAACCGGTCGCCCAGCCCGCCTTTCGAGACATAGGCACCCACCAGGCCCGCGAACGCCATCAGCGAGCCGACCGACAGATCGATTCCGGCCGTGATAATGACGAAGGTCATGCCCAGCGCGATCAGTCCCGAGATCGAGACCTGGCGCAGCACGTTGAACAGGTTGAGCGGGCTGAGAAACCGCGGCTCGAGAATCGCGAACGTCGCGATCAGCAAAAGCAGGAACAGCGGCGCGGCATATGTCGCGATCGTTTGCACGATATCGCGCTGCTGGGCCGCGCCGGCCGATGTGTGGCTCATCATCGCCCCCGGGAAACTGGCATGAAACGGGGCCGGACGCGCGCCCGGCCCCGCTGGATGTCGCTGATGCGCCTACTGGATCTCGCCCAGGCGCTCGGCCTGGTCGAGGTTGTCCTGGGTGATGGCGATCGGCTCGAGAAGGATCACGTCCTCGGGCTCGGTGCCGTTGCGCACATAGTCCACCATGACCTGCAGCGCCTGGCTGGACTGGCCGCCGGGGAACTGCTCCACCGTCGCCGCGAGCCCGCCGTCGCGCACCGAGGCGAGAGCCTCGGGCAGCGCGTCGAAGCCGAGAATCGGGATGTCGAGGCCCATCTCCCCGGTTACCTGCAGCGCCCCGAGCGCCATGTCGTCATTGGCGGCGACGATCACGTCCGGCGGCGTATCGAGCCCGGCCAGGATCGCCTCGGTCACCGAGGCGGCTTCCTCGCGGGCGAAATTGGCCGTCTGCTCGGCGATGAACTCGTAGGATTCGTTGCCGTCGAGCACGTTGTGCACGCCCTGGTTGCGGTCGATCGCCGGCGACGAGCCGGGCTGGCCCTGCAGGTTCACGATGCGCGCGCCGTCGGGGAACATCTCCATGATCAGCTCGCCCTGGGCCTCGCCGCCCACGACGTTGTCGGCGCCCACATGCGCGAGAATGCCGTCGACCCCCTCGACGCGCCGGTCGATGGTCACCACCGGAATGCCGGCATCGACCGCCTGCTGCAACGCCGGGGCCATGGCGACGGCGTCGAGCGGCGAGATGATGATGCCGTCCACGCCCTGCACGACGGCGGCCTCGACGTCCGCTGTCTGCTTGGTGGTCTGGTTCTGCCCGTCGGTCTCGATCAACTCGATCCCGCCGATTTCCTCGGCCTCGGCGGCAAGGGCCTCCTGCATGTGCACGAAGAACGGGAATTCGAGCGCGGGCATCGACGAGGCGATGGTCAGGTCCTGCGCCTGGGCGGCACTTGTCGCACCGGCAAGGGTTGCGGCGACGAGACCGGGTATCAGCAGTTTAGAACGGAATGAATGCATGGTCGTCCTCCTCCCAGCGGCCGGCAGGTCCCGCTCCTCCGTGGGGCATGCAGCCGCTCTTTCAGGTTATGGTGGGGCCACTCTCCCACAAACACGGACATCGGAAAGTCCCCTCCCCGCACATTTTTGCGCGCGCAGGAGTATGAACGTTATCCCTGCACCAAGAAACCGTCAACGAAATCCGCTTGCTAACGCGGCTCCGCCGCCCCGCCATTGCCGACTTGAGGGCGTAGGCCAAAGAGGGCTTTGCAATCCGCCCCACGGATGTTAACAAGCGCGCATCCACAGGGGTGCCCCGTAACGCCGGGGCTGAGAGGACGGTGCCAAGCCGTTCAACCCTTCAAGCTGATCTGGGTCATACCAGCGGAGCGAGAGGGACTGCCAATGTTCACCGGCGCACAATTTTCCATATATCCCATGGCCGACGACTTCGTCGGCATCATCGAAAACGGGCTGGGCGCACTCGATCCGTACAGGGACCGCCTGCGTATAGAGACCGACGACGTCTCCACCCTCGTCGTCGGCCCGCCCGACCTGCTGTTCGCGGCCCTGCGCGACCTGTTCGCCGTCGTCGCGGGAACCGGCGTGCACTGCGTGCTCTCCGCCACCATCTCGCGCGGCTGCCCCGGCGAGCCGGACGATCCCATCTGCGAGGGGGGCGAGGCCACCAGATCCGGCACGCATCTCGATGAGCGGGTCGAGCAGGCGCGCACTGCCGTCGCCTCAGCGCCCATCCTCGAACAGCCGGTCGCCGGCCAGGTCTCGCTCTACGTCATGGGGCAGGATGCACACATGGACGAGATCGAGGGCTGCATCGGCTTCATCGGGAAATCCGGTGTCTTCGACAGTGCCAAGCATTTCTGCACCAAGCTGCGCGGCGATGCCGGGCCGGTGTTCGAAACGCTGAGCCAGGCGTTCTTGCGCTTCGGCCCGCCCGACGGCCACGTCACCCTCGATGTGACCGTCTCGGCCAACAGCCCCTCCGCCGCGCACTAGCGCGCCCGCTTCGTCCCGAACGCCGATCGGAGGGGCCCATGACCGAGGCCGCGAGGCGCCCTGCGCGCCGTCTGCTTTCCCTGACCGGGACCGCCATTCCGGCGATCCTCGCCGTTGGCGCGCTGATCGCCGCCTGGGAGCTGTACGTGCTTTTCTCCGGTGTCGACCCGACCACCCTGCCCGCCCCCTCGCGCGTGCTCGAACAGGCGATCATCTACCGCGGGGCGCTCGCCGCCAACACGTTGCCGACCATCAAGGCGACGCTGCTGGGCTTTGCCTGCTCGCTCAGCGCCGCCTTCGTCTTTTCGGTGCTGATCGACTTTATCCCGGCGCTGCGGCGCGCACTGTTCCCGGTCTTCATCATCAGCCAGACCCTGCCACTCGTCGCCATCGCCCCGCTGGTCGTTCTGTGGTTCGGTTTCGGGCTCGCCCCCAAGATCATGCTGGTGGCGCTCGTCACCTTCTTTCCCATGCTCGTCTCGCTCGTGCAGGGATACGAGGCGACGGAGCGCGAACTCGTCACGCTCCTGCGCGCCATGGGCGCCCCGCGCCGGCGCATCTTCCTCATGGCGCGCCTGCCTTCGGCCCTGCCCTACTTCTTCGCCGGCCTGCGCATCTCGATCACCTATGCCGTGGTGGGCGCCATCTTCGCCGAATACGCCGGGGCGGCGAAGGGGCTGGGCATCTACATCCTCAACGCCAAGAACAATTTCCGGCCCGACCTCGTTCTGGCCGCGGTCGGGGTGAGCGCCTGCCTCACGCTCATCCTGTTCGGTACCACCACGATCGTTCAATACCTCGCCATGCCGTGGCGCCGGGCCGGGGAGGCGCGCAAATGAACATGCCGCGCCTCCAGCTCGATCGCATCGGCAAGCGCTTCGATACGCTCGAGGTGCTCGACGGTATCTCCCTCAACGTCGGACGCGGCGAGTTCGTCTCGCTGCTCGGGCCTTCGGGGGCGGGCAAGTCGACCGTCTTCCGGATGCTCATCGGCGAGACGGCGCCCGACACCGGTTCCGTGCACTTCGACGGCACCCCGCTCAGGCCCGCCGACCGGCCCTTCGCCTACATGCCCCAGCGCGACGCGCTGATGCCCTGGCGGCGCATTCTCGACAACGTCACCCTTGGGCTCGAAGTGCAGGGCAGCCCCAGGCGCCGGGCACGCGACAAGGTACGCCCGCTGCTCCCCGAATTCGGGCTGGAAGGCTTCGAGAACCACTACCCCGATCAGCTTTCGGGCGGCATGCGCCAGCGCGCCGCCCTGTTGCGCACCATCGTTCAGGATCGCGCCATGCTGCTGCTGGACGAGCCCTTCGGCGCGCTTGATGCCCTCACCCGCACCCGTATGCAGCACTGGCTGGAATCGCTGTGGCAGCATCACAGCTGGACCGCGCTCCTGATCACCCATGACGTCCGCGAGGCGGTCTATCTCTCCGACCGCATCTACGTCATGTCGTCCCGCCCCGCCCGGATCCTCAGCGAGATCGCCGTCCCGCTCCCCCGCCCGCGCACCGCCTCTGCGGAAACGCGGGCAGCGGCCCAGCCCATCGAGCAGCACATCCTCGACACACTCATCAGCACCACAGCCTGAAAGGAACCGACCATGCCTGTCACCTGCAAACCATTCCTCGCCCTCGCGGCTTTCCTTGGCCTGACCGCATCGGCCACCGCGCAGGACGCCACGCCCGTCAGCGTCGCTCTCGACTGGACGCCCAACACCAACCATGTCGGCCTGTACGTCGCCAAGCAGCGCGGCTTCTACGAAGAGGCCGGGCTCGACGTGGAAATCCTGCCCTATTCCGACACCAGCTCGGGCACTCTGATCGCCAACAACGTCGCCGATTTCGGCGTCGTCGGGGCGATCGGTTTCTTCACCCAGCGTACCGCGGACGCCGACCTCAAGGCCGTCTACGCCGTCGTCCAGCACGAAACCGGCCGGCTGGTCTTCAACGCCGACCGCGACGACATCGCGCGCCCCGCCGATCTCGACGGCCTGACCTATGGCGGTTTCGGCAGCGCCTGGGAGGATGCCCTCATCGGCACCATTATCGAGAATGATGGTGGCGAAGGCGAATTCGAGACAGTCACCCTGGGCACCTCCGCCTACGAGGCACTGGCCAACGGCCGTGTCGACTTTACCCTCGAGGTATCCACCTGGGAGGGCGTGAAGGCCGAACTCGACGGCCCTGCGCAGGACGCCTTCGTCTATGCCGACTATGGCGTGCCCGACCAGCATACCACCTTCATCGGCTCGAGCACCGGCTATCTGGAGGAGAACCCCGGCACCGCCGCGGCATTCGTCGCCGCCACTCAGCGCGGCTACGAATACGCCGCCCGGAACCCGGACGAGGCCGCCGGCATCTTGATCGACGCCAACCCCGCCGCCCTGACCGACAGCGAATTCGTCCACGCCTCGATGCAGGCCCTTGTCGAGGGGAATTTCCTTCTCACCGACGATGGTGTCGCAGGCCGCATCGATCCGGACAAGATCGATGCCATGGGCACCTTCCTTTACGAGGCCGGCATCCTGCGCAACAGCGAGGGCGAGCTGGTCGAGTCGAAGCCGGACTTCTCGACCTATTTCACCAACGCCTACCTCTCGGGCGCTCAATGACAGGCAATCGCCGCCTGCATCTCAATGCGGTGATCTTCGGGCTGGGCAGCCACGAGGCTGCCTGGCGCCTGCCCGAAAGCGATCCGCTGGCCGTCACCGATCTCGGCTACTGGACCGGCATCGCCCACCGCGCCGAGGACGCCGGGTTCGACGCCCTGTTCCTCGGGGATGTTCTTGCCCTGCAGGAAGCCGCCGACCGGCACCTTTCCGAGGCCATGGATCCCTTCGTCATCCTCTCGGCCCTCGCCGCGACCACCCGACGGATCGGCCTGATTGGCACCGCCTCCACCACCTTCGATCATCCCTACCACCTCGCCCGCCGTTTCGCCGCGCTCGACCACATCAGCGACGGCCGCGCGGGCTGGAACGTCGTGACCTCCTCCAACGCCCGCGAGGCCCACAATTTCGGCCTCGACGCCATGCCCGACCATACCGAGCGCTACGCCCGCGCCGACGACACGCTCGCGGCGGTGAAAAAGCTCTGGCAGAGCTGGGATGCCGACGCGCGCCAGCCGGACAAGCAATCCGGCCGCTATTTCGACCCGACCCGCGTCCACACCGTCAACCACACCGGCCCGTACGTGCGCACTGCAGGCCCCCTCAACCTGCCGCGCTGCCCCCAGAGCCGGCCGCTCATCGCCCAGGCCGGCTCCTCGGAAACCGGCCGCGATTTCGCCGCCCGCCATGCCGACCTCGTCTTCACCGTGCAGTCCGATATCGGCGATGCCCGGGCCTTCTACGCTGACATGAAAGGTCGGACAAAGGCCGCTGGACGCGATCCCGACTCGGTGCGCATCGTCCCTGGAATCGTCCCCATCGCGGCCCCCGACGGGGCCGCGGCAGAGCAGCGCCTCGCCGACCTGGGCGCCCTGACGAACCTCGACCACGTCAGAGCCAAGCTCGGCGCCTTCCTCGGCGTCGACATGGAGAGTTACGACCTCGATGTGCCCCTGCCTCCGGACCTCGCCGACGCCGCCGCCAACCAGTCCAGCAAGAGCCGCGTCGCCGTGCTGATCGGCATTGCCCGGCGCGAGAACATGACCCTGCGCCAGCTCCTCATGCGCCTCGCCACGGGCCGCGGCCACCTCCTCGCCATCGGCACGGGCAGCGACATCGCCGATATCGTCGAGGAATGGTTCGAGACGGGCGCCGCGGACGGTTTCAACGTCATGTGCCCGGTCATGCCCGCCGATCTGCAGGCCTTCTCCGACCTGGTGATTCCGGAGCTGGAAGGTCGCGGCCTGTTCGCCCCGCGCGCCGTCGGTCCGCTTCGCGCGCGTTACGGCTTGCCGCCTGTCTAGTAGGTCGCCCGCCCGCCGGACAGGTCGAACACCGAGGCCGTGGTGAAGCTGTTCTCCTTCGAGACCAGCCACGCCACCATCGCCGCCGCCTCGTCCACCTCGAGAAATCGCCCGCGCGGGATGCGCACCAGCATGTACTCGATAAACTCCTCGGTCAGCGTTTCGAGAATGCGCGTCCTCGCCGTCGCCGGCGTGATGGCATTAACCGCGATGTCGTATTTCGCCAGCTCCTTGCCCAGCGACTTGGTCAGCCCGATCACCCCGGCCTTGGCGGCCGAATAGGCGGAGAGGTTCGGGTTGCCCTCCTTGCCGGCAACGGAGGAGATGTTGACGATGCGCCCATAGTTGTGGGCCTTCATCGAGGGCACGACGACCTTGTTCACATAGAATGTGCCGTTGAGATTGATCTCCACGATCCGCCGCCACTCGTCGGGATCGTAGGCGTCGAGCGGCGCATTGCTGCCCGCAATCCCCGCCGAGTTCACCAGGATCGAAACCGGCCCGAGGTCGCTCTCGGCCGCCGCATGCGCGTCTTCGAGCGCCGGCAGATCGGTAATGTCGACACTCGTGCTGGAGGCATTTGCGCCGAGCGCCTCGACGGCGCTTCCGAGCAGATCGGCATTGGTGTCCCACAGCCGCACCCTGGCGCCCGAAGCGGTCAGCCTCCGGGCCATGGCAAAGCCCAGCCCCTGCGCCCCGCCGGTCACCACCGCCGTCTGCCCGTTCAAATCGATCGCGTTCATCATCGTCCCCTACCGAAACACGGTAACAAAGCCGCCCGCACTGTCTGACATGTCAGCACGGTGTGGCAAGCCCGTCATTCATCTCAGGCGAGGTGGAACATCCGCTGGAGTTCGATTTCGACCGGAGAGTTGTCCGCGTTCGTCTCCATGATGTCGGCCATCATCGCCCACCAGCGCTTGACGATCTCGGTATCGGGCAGCGCGTCCATGGTGTGGTCGTCCCGGCGCACCAGCGTGGCGAACAGGTGATTGGTCTCGGGATCGAGCCAGATCGAATAGTCGCTCACCCCCGCCTGCTTCAGCATTTCGGCCAGCTCGGGCCATATCGTGTCGTGCCGGCGCCTGTACTCGTCCGCCTGGCCGGGATCGAGGGTCATGCGAAAAGCAATGCGTTCGGACATCGGTTCCTCCCTGTGTGCGTGCCTGGGCCGTTTTCAGCAGTGAAGCGGAAGAGATATTGCTCCAGTGAAGCAATATCCCGCTGAACGGGCACCGCCTTTGCGGCTCGAAAACGTGACCACTCAAAGATTTGGAGCTTTCGTTGTGACTCTGTCACAACGAAAAAAGCACTAAGCGCCATCCGCGAGCAGCGTCCAGCGCTCGGCATAGTCCGCCAGCCCCCCGGGCATGAACGGCGCGACGGTCGTCCCGGCAAGCTCCGGCCCGCCCGCGTTCCCGAAATCGTCGAACAGCATGGCCGCACCGGTCGCGGTGCCGGTCGCATCCGCGGACGCCTGCACCGTACTCCCGGTCAGCCCGGCCAGCAGGCGGCAATAGATGATGTTGCGGGCCAGCGGCCCCTCAACGACGATGGTATCGCCGAGCCCGGCAAGCTCGAGCGAGGTACGCGTCATCAGCGCGAGATAAAGGCTCGCCGCCGCAGCGCGTTCCGAAGAACTCAGCATCTCGGCATCCGCCCCGGCCCAGCGCCCTTCTCCGGCCGGGTACGGCCCGACACCCGGTACGAACGGCGGCACCGCGAAAATACCGCGCGCGACGATACCCGCAATGTCCTCTTCCGTCGGCGCGGGTGCGTCGTCACCGGCCAGGATCCCGTACTCGCGCCCGCCCATGAAGCGCGCCGTCGGCACCGCGCGTCCGAATAGATCGGCATTGGCAAGGCTGTCGCGGTCGCGATCGAGCCGGTCCGCTGCCCCGCCCACCGTCATGGCGATCGTCCAGGTACCGGACGAGATTACGGTGAACGGCGGTGTCAGCGCTCGCAGATAGGGCACGAGCGAGGCGTTGGAATCGTGAATGCCGCAAGCGACGGGCGTCGCGGGGTCGAGCCCGGTTTCCGCGGCGATCTCCGCCTGAACAGGTCCCAATACCGACGCGGCAGGCGCAAGCGGCGGGAAACGGCCAAGCCAACCCTCGTTGACGACGAGACTGGAGAAATCCCCCCGCACCGGCTGCCACAGATCGGTATGGCACCCCAGCGACGTCGTCTCACTCGCCTTGATGCCGGTCAGCCGGAACGCCCAGTACTGCGGATACATCAGGATCGCATCGCACCGCGCGAACGCCTCGGGAAAGCGCTTCGCCTGCCAGAATATCTGCGCGCCCAGATTGAGCCCGTTGGGCAGGCGCGGCGACAACGACTCGGCGAAGTCGGGCCGAACCCGCGCATAGTCCTCCGCCAACGCCTCCGGCCCGTCATGTTCGTAGTCGAGCACCGGCAGCGCCAGGTCGTCGCCTGCCATCAGGGCAGCGGTTGCACCATGTGTCGTCACGGAAATGCCCTCGATTCCGTGCGCCGCATGCAACTCGGCCAGGCCGTCCACGATGAAGCGCCACAAACCGTCCGTGTCGGCATGCGGATAGGGGCCCGCATCGATCACGTCGTTGACCCGCGACAGCGCGGCGATCTGGGTACCGCTCGCCCGGTCGATCAACACCAGCTTGGCATTGGTCTTGCCGATATCGACAACCGCGACACGCTTCGGGTTTCGTGCGGGATCAGGCAACGGAGGTTTCGTCCTTGCCCGCCGCCCCGACGCAAACAAGTTCGACGCCGGCCTGCTCGATTACCGTGCGGGCGGCATCGGAAATCTGGTCATCGGTGATGATCCGCGTGACGCGATTCAGTCCGCACAGCACCAGACTCGAGCGCCGCTCGAACTTCGAGGAATCGACGAGCACGATGACCTCGTCCGCCTGGTTGATCAGCTTCTCCTCAGCCTGCACCACCATGGGGTCCGCCTCCATGATGCCGATGGCCGACACCCCTTGCGCCCCCATGAACATCTTGCGCGCCGAGAAATGCTTGGAACCGTCGTTTTCGAACGGGCTCAGAATGATGTTCTGCTCGCGATAGATCGTGCCCCCCGGCACGATCACCGTGTTCTTGGAATGGTTGAGAAGATGCTCCGCGAT
>CAZNHG010000078.1:0-12265 GCA_964572555.1 uncultured Devosiaceae bacterium
ACCTCGACGATATCCGCTCGCTCGGCTTCCGCGGCGAGGCGCTGGCCTCAATCGGCGCTGTCTCCGACCTTTCCATCGCCTCGCGCCCTTCTGAAGCGGAAAGCGGGCTGAAACTCGAGTTGAAGCGCGGCGAAACGCACGGCCCCGTTCCCCACGCGATGAATCGCGGGACCGTCGTGGAGGTGCAAAACCTCTTCGCCGCCGTCCCGGCGCGCCTGAAATTCCTCAAGTCCGACCGCGCGGAAACCGGGGCGATCACCGACGTCGTCAAGCGCCTGGCCATGGCCAACCCGGAAGTGCATTTCGTCATCGAGGGCAGCGACCGCTCGCGCGCCAACTGGCCGGCGCAATCGGGCTCGGGCGCCCTCGCCGCGCGCGTGGCGCAGATCATGGGCCCCGAGTTCGTGGACAACGCCGTGCCGCTGGGCCACTCGCGCGAGGGCATTGTCGTCGCGGGCCTTGCCGGCCTGCCCACCTACACGCGCGCCAACTCCCTGAGCCAGTTCTATTTCGTCAACGGCCGCTCGGTGCGCGACAAGGTGCTGCTGGGCGCGGTGCGCGGCGCCTACGCCGATTTCGTCTTCCGCGACCGCTTCCCGGTCATAGCGCTGTTCGTCGCGATCGACCCGCACGAGGTGGACGTCAATGTCCACCCCGCCAAGGCCGAACTGCGCTTCCGCGACCAGGGCGCCGTGCGCAGCGCCGTCTACCGCGCCATCCGGAACGCCCTCGCCGAAGCGGGCTACAAGGCCGCCGGCAGCGTCGCGACGGCCACCCTCGACGCATTCCAGACGCCCCACGCACCGGCGACCGGCCCCGATGACACACCCGGCCAGCCGGCGCCCGTTACCGAGCCGTCCGCCCGGGCGCCGAGCTTCGCGGCGGAAGCCCCGCCCCCCGCCGCGCCCATGCCCGGCCTCGCCGAACCGAGCGCCCGCTACGAGTCCGCGCCCCCGGCCCAGCCCGACGCCGATTACCCGCTGGGTGTCGCCCGCGCCCAGATGTTCGAGAACTTCATCGTCGCCCAGAGCGGCGACGGGCTCGTGCTCGTCGACCAGCACGCCGCCCACGAGCGACTCGTCTACGAAAAGTTCAAGGCCGAGATCGCCGCCGGCCCGGTTCCCTCGCAGGCTCATCTCATCCCCCTCATTGTGGAAATGCCCGAGGAAGACTGCGACCGGCTGGAGGCCGCCGCCGAAACCCTCGAACGCCTCGGACTCTATCTCGACCGCTTCGGCCCCGGCGCCGTCGCCGTGCGCGAAACCCCCGCGCTCCTCGGCCAAGCCGACGTCGTCGGGCTGGTCACCGACCTCGCCGACGGCCTCGCCGAATGGGACACCGCCGACATTCTCGCCGAACGCCTCGACGCCATCATCGCCCGCATGGCCTGCCACGGCTCGGTCCGCTCCGGCCGCCAGCTCCGCCCCGACGAGATGAACGCCCTTTTGCGCGACATGGAATCGACCCCCCACTCCGGCCAGTGCATCCACGGCCGTCCCACCTATGTCGAGTTGAAAAAGACCGATATCGAGAAGCTGTTCGGGCGGCGCTAACTCTCGGGCTCCAGCAGACTGATCGCCGTATCCCCGTAGCTGCGCCGGTCGACCACCGAGAATCCGTCCGGCACCGCGATCTCCACGTCGGCCCGTTCCTCCAGAACCACCAGCGCCTCCGGCGCCAGCCAGCCGCCATCGCGCGCCGCCGTCAGCGCCGCCTCGCCCAGCCCCTTGCCATAGGGGGGATCGAGAAAGACGAGATCGAAGGGCTGGAACTTCTCGATCCGCCCCAGGGCGGTCGCATCGCGTTTCAGCAGCTTGCTCTGCCCGCCCAGCCCGAAGCTCTCGATGTGCTCGCGGATCAGCCCGCGCGCCGTCGCGCCCGTATCCACGAACACGGCGAACGCCGCCCCGCGCGACAGCGCCTCGATCCCCAGCGCCCCGGTGCCCGCGAACAGGTCGAGCACCCGCACATCCTCGAGCCCCGGCCCCAGCCGGCTGGCGATGATGTTGAAAACGGCCTCGCGCACCCGGTCCGAGGTGGGCCGGACGGCATCGGATGAGGGGGATTTGAGCTGCTTGCCGCGAAACCGGCCGGAAACGATGCGCATGGACCGTTACCGGGGCGGCCGGCCCTTGGGCCCCCTGGCGGGACCGCCTCCGGGGCCCTTGCGCGGTCCGTCCTTGCCCGGGCCGGGGCGGCCCTTGCCGGGTCCCGCCTTGCCGCGCGGCGCACCGCCCCGCTTGTCCTTGCCCTCGGGCCGGGCGCGCGGCGTGAATTCCTCGGGCTCCCGCCCGTCATTGAAAAGCACACGCCGCGTCGGCGGTGCGTCGCGCGGAGCCTCGCGCGTATCCCGTGCATCGCGCCCCGCCGGCTTGCCGCGTCCCCTCGGTTCTTCAGGCTTGCCGCGCACCTTGTGCGCGCCGTCCCGGCCGCGCTCCGCAGGCTTTTCGGCCCGCGATGCGCCCGGCCGCCCCGGCCCCCTCGGCGCGGGCCGGCGCACGGGCTGTTCCGGGTCCTCGGGCAGCGGGCTGGCGAAATCGACACCCGCCTGCGCCGCCAGCTTCTGCCCCAGCTGGTCCTGCAACACACGGTTGCGCACCACCGTCACCGCGCCGACGGGAATGTCGCCCAGCTGGAACGGCCCGAACGAGGTACGGATCAGCCGCGTCACCTGCAGCCCCAGCACGCCCAGCACGTTCTTGACCTCGCGGTTCTTGCCCTCGCGCAGCGCCAGTGTGATCCACACATTGCTGCCCTGCTCGCGCTCCAGATGCGCCTCGATGGGCCCGTACTTGATGCCGTCGACCTCGATACCCTTTTTCAGCCCGTCGAGCTTGTCCTGTGTCACACGCCCGTGCGCCCGCACGCGATAGCGCCGCAGCCAGCCGGTCGAGGGATGCTCAAGCACGCGCTTCAGCCCGCCGTCATTGGTGAGCAGCAGCAACCCTTCCGTGTTGATGTCGAGCCGCCCCACCGTGAGAACACGCGGCAGCCCCTTGGTTTCCAGCGCCTGAAAGATCGTCTCGCGGCCTTCGGGGTCGTTCTCGGTGACAACCAGCCCCGCCGGCTTGTGATAGAGCCACACCCGCGTGCCCGAGCGCTGCACCAGCGGATTGCCGTCCACGGTGATCTTGTCGGAATCGGTGACGTTGAAGGCGGGCGTGCGTACGGCCTTGCCGTTCACGGTCACGCGGCCCGCGGCGATCCACTGCTCCGCCTCGCGGCGCGAACACAGCCCGGCACGGGCGATCACCTTGGCGAGCCGGTTTCCCGTCGCCGGTTTCTGGCTGGCATCGGACATGCCCGCATCTCCTGGGGTTGGGGCGAGCTAGCCTTCCTGTGACTGAAGCGCGGCCCGGATCGCCGGCGGACAGGCGGGATCGTCGAGCGGAACGAGATCGCCGTTATCCGCCAGGCACACCGTGTCCTGCCCGTTGACCGTGGTGAAGTACTCGTCGGGCGGCAGATACAGCGGCCGCTCGGTCTGGCCGGCACGCTCCTCGAGACGGGCCTGCTGCATGCGTGCCCGCAACTGGCGCGACTCCTTGTCCGTCAGAGGCCGGCCCGACATGGTGCGCACGTCCATCACGCGCGCATTGCGCAGGCGCTGCAAATCCTCCTCGGACAGGTTCGACGCGTCGATCTGCACCTTGTCCGAGTCCTCGGGCAGCTGCGCCACGCGGCTTTCCTGCGGCGGCGGCAGCTGGCTGTCGTCCTTGGGCAGGGCAAGCGGCGCGCGCGGCGTCTCGATGGGCTTCTTGCCCTCGCGCGGCACCACGCCCAGGCCCTTCAGGGTCTCGGTCGCCACCTCGCGCTCGAAGGTCGCCACGTCCGTCAGGGCATTCGTGCCCTCGACGGTCGTGCACGCCCCAAGGCCCGCCATGGCCACCAGCCCCGTGACCGCCAGGCCCATCCGCGATGTGGTGAGGATACTCATCATACTGCCCTTCAAGATCGCTGCTTCACCGGCTCGGCGGCGTTATAGCCGATCAGGCCCCTTAAGGCCAGAATCTGTCATCATGACGATTGCGTGTTTTCCCGCCCGCGCGGCCACACGACATCGATGATCAACACCAGCACCCCGATGGTGATGACGGTATCGGAAATGTTGAAAACGTAAAACGACCAATCGCCCCAGTGAAAATGGAAAAAGTCCGGCACCGCCCCATAGACCCACCGGTCGATGATGTGGGACGCCGCGCCGCCGATACAAAGGGCCAGCCCGTAACGCGCCATCAGCGTCTCCGCACGCCACCACCACCACACCAGCAGCACCATCGCCACCGCCATGACGGCCAGAAGCGCGGAAACCGGCAGCGCATCCAGCAACCCGTAGGAAATGCCGGTGTTCCACAACAGCATGTAGTCGAAAAACCCGGTCACCGGCACGACCTCCCCGCCGCGCCAGCCGGCCACCTCGATCTGCAGGTATTTGTGCCCGCGATCGAGCGCGAACACCAGAACGGCGAGAAAAAGGCTGAGGCCGGCTCCCTGTCGGGCAAGCACCGTCATGTCGCGTCCGTCTCCTGCTTCACCAGCATCCGCCGGTCTCCCCTCTCCCCTCTTGGGAGAGGGTGCCCAAAGGGCGGGTGAGGGGGAGCCACACGGCAAAGCCCCTCGGCCCTTTCAAGGGCGATAGCCCAAGCGGGAAAGGCCTCATGCAAGCCCGGCTGCCTCGAACTCGCGCATCGCCTGTGCATCGCGCGGGCTGAGATCCGGATACTCCGGATCGCTTCCCACGTCGGGCAAAACCTTCCACGAGCGGGCACACCGCGTGCCCTCGGCACGCGCGAACACCACCGCCACGCCGGGCACGTCCTCGAGACGATAGGCGTCGGCCGGGCCTTCCTCCGCGAGCACCTCGATGCCGGAGGTGATGCAGATATCGGCCATGTCCTGCCCGCCCAGCGCCTCGTAGAGGGCCGGGTCGGAGATGTAGACCCTCGGCGCCGCATCGAGCGAGGCGCCGATGTTCTTGTCGCGCCGCTCGATCTCCAGCGCCCCGGTCACCACGCGCCGCACCTGGCGGATCTTGCGCCAGCGCGCCGACAGCTCGTCGTCCCGCCATTCATCCGGCACATCGGGGAAGGTGCGCAGATGCACCGACGATCCCTCGCCCGGATGCCGCTCCAGCCACACCTCCTCCATGGTGAACACCAGCACCGGCGCCAGCCACGCCGTAAGGTAGTCGAACAACTGGTTGAGCACGCTCAGCGCCGCCTTCCGGCGGGTGCTGGAAAGCGGATCGCAGTAAAGCGCATCCTTGCGCACGTCGAAGTAGAACGCCGACAATTCGATGTTCATGAAGTTCGACACGGTGGTCATCACGCGCTTGTAGTCATAGGCGCGATAGCCCTTGCGCACCTCGCGGTCGAGCTCGTGCAGCCGGTGCAGGATCAGCCGCTCCAGCTCGGGCATGTCGGCATCGGCGACCTCCTCGTCCGCGCGGTAATGGGCGAGATTGCCCAGCATCCAGCGCAGCGTGTTGCGCATCTTGCGATACGCCTCGACATTGTTCTTGAGGATTTCCTCGCCGATGCGATGATCCTCGGAATAGTCGATCGAGGCGGCCCACAGCCGCAGGATGTCGGCGCCGTACTGCTTGATGATGTCCTGCGGCGCCACCGTGTTGCCCAGCGACTTCGACATCTTCATGCCGTTGGCGTCCATGGTGAACCCATGGGTGAGCACCGACTCGTAGGGCGCATGCCCATTCGTCCCGCAGCTTTCGAGCAGCGAGGAATGGAACCAGCCGCGATGCTGGTCCGACCCCTCGAGATACATCGAGGCCGGGAATTTCAGGTGCGGCCACTTCTCGGTGTTGCGCAGGCAGAAGGCATGGGTCGACCCGCTGTCGAACCACACATCGAGAATGTCGGTGACCTTCTCCCACTCGTCCGGGTTGTAGTCGTTGCCCAGAAAGCGCTCCGCCGCGTCCTCCATGAACCACACATCCGCGCCCTCGGTCTCGAAGGCGTCGGCGATGCGCGCATTGACCGTGTCGTCCTTGAGGACCTCGCCGGTTTGCTTGTTCACGAACACCGTCAGCGGCACGCCCCAGGCGCGCTGGCGCGACAGCACCCAGTCGGGCCGCTCCGCCATCATCGAGCGCAGCCGGTTCTGCCCAGCGGGCGGCACGAACTGCGTCTGGTCGATCGCCTTGAGCGCCCGGGCGCGCAGGGTATCCCCCTCGCCCGCGTTCGCCGCCACACCGTCCGTCGCCGCGGCCGTGCCCGACTGCGGATCGTAGGTCCAGCCGTCGAGGTCCATGTCCATCTTCACGAACCACTGCGGCGTGTTGCGGAAGATGATCGGCTTCTTCGAGCGCCACGAATGCGGATACTGGTGCTTGAGCCGCCCCAGCGCGAACAGCCTGTCCGCCTGCTTGAGCGCCTCGATCACCCGCTTGTTGGCATCGCCCTTCTTGCCCTTGTCGTCGATCACCCGCGCCGCGCCCTCCGGCGAGTCCGCGCCGAAGAACGGAACCTCGTTGGTGTAGTAGCCCGCATCGTCCACCGTGAACGGGATCGTCGTGTCGATCCCGCGCGCGGCGAGCTGGCGGCTGTTCTCCATCCACACCTCGAAGTCGTCGGCACCATGCCCCGGCGCGGTATGAACGAACCCCGTCCCCGCATCGTCGGTGACGTGCTCGCCTTCGAGGAGCGGGACAGTGTCCTTGTATCCGAAATCTGCAAGTGGGTGATCACAAGTGAGCTTGCCAAGCGTTTCACTTGGAACGTCAAATAGGCGCTTCAGCTGTATCTTTGCCTTGTCAGCGCACTCCCCCGCAAGCTCGTCAGAGAAGATCAGCTTCTCCCCCGGCTGGGGCCCGAAGTCGTTCTCCGCATTTGTGACTTCATAGAGTCCGTACTGCAGCCTCGACGAAAACGAAATCGCCCGGTTTCCTGGGATCGTCCAAGGCGTCGTTGTCCAGATTACGATATACGAGCCCGAAATCTGATCCAGCCTTTCAAAAGGCGTTTCCTTGCCAACATCTGTTACCGGTGCTGGTACAAACGACAGATCACGCTTCACCGGAAACTTCACCCAGATCGCATCCGACTCATGGTCGTGATACTCGATCTCGGCCTCCGCCAGCGCCGTGCGCTCGACCACCGACCACATCACCGGCTTGGAGCCGCGATAGAGCTGGTCGGACATCAGGAACTTCATCAGCTCGCGCGCGATCTGCGCCTCGGCATCGTACGCCATGGTCGTATAGGGATTGTCCCACTCGCCCACCACGCCCAGCCGCTTGAACTCCTCGCGCTGCACACCGAGCCAGTGCTCGGCATAGGCCCGGCATTCGCGCCGGAACGCGATCATGGCCTCGCTGTCGGTCAGATCGGGCTTCTGCTTGCCCTTCTTGCGGTAGTTCTCTTCCTCGATCTTCCACTCGATGGGCAGGCCGTGGCAGTCCCAGCCCGGCACGTAGGGGCTGTCATAGCCCAGCATCTGCATCGAGCGCGCCACCAGGTCCTTGAGCACCTTGTTGACAGCGTGCCCGATATGGATGTTGCCGTTGGCATAGGGCGGGCCGTCGTGCAGCACGAACTTCTCGCGCCCCGCGGACTGCTCGCGCAGCTTGTGGTAGAGATCCATATCCTCCCAGCGCTGCAGCCATTCGGGCTCGCGCTTGGGCAAGCCGGCGCGCATGGGAAACTCGGTCTTGGGCAGGAACAGCGTCTTGGAATAGTCGCGTTCGCTCGCCCCTTGTACGGTATCGGTCATTTGAACCTTTGAAAATCTGATCTGGACGTCAAACAAGTCCGGCGCGGTGTCATATCAGCAAGCGCCGGACGGTGCCAAATGGTGCCGGGATAGGAGCGCGCGGCCACGCGATGGGCTGCCCCTACCCCTCGATAATGAAGCCCAGTTGCCTGTCGAGCTCGGAGATCGGCTGGACATCGGCAAGTGCGGTGCGCGCCCTCGCGCTGTCTGCATCCATTTGTGCGATCAACTCTTCCAGTCCATTGAAGGTCATTTGTCCGCGAATGTGGCTTACTAACGCCACTTCGACCTTTTCGCCATAGATATCTTCGTCGAAATCGAAGATATGGACCTCGAACGGCGGCTGCTCGTTGTCGAACATCGGCTTGCCGAAGCTCGCCACGCCGTCCAGCAACCGCTCGCCCAGCTTGAGCCGCGCCGCGTAGACGCCCTGCGCCAGGTCGCAGTTCTCGGCCAGTTTGAAGTTCGCCGTGGGATACCCCAGCTCGCGCCCGCGCCTGTCGCCCTCGATCACGATCCCCTCGACGATCCAGTGATACCCCAAAAGCCGGTTGGCGATGTCCACTTCGCCTTGCATCAACGCCTCGCGCACACGCGACGAGGAGACGGCGGCCTCCTCGTCTTCCAGGAGATTGAGCTGATTGACCTCGAAACCGTGCGCCGTACCGGCCTCGGCCAGGAACGCCGGCGTCCCCCGCCGGCCCTTGCCGAAATGGAAATCCTTGCCCACCACGACAACCTCCGCCGCCAGCGCCTCGATCAGGAAACGCCGAACGAAATCCTCCGCCTCGATGCTGGCGAAGTTCCTGTCGAACCTCTCCACGATGATACCGTCGAACCCGAACGCCTCGGCCAGCCGCGCCTTCTGCCCGGCATCCGACAGGCGGAAGAGGAACGGCTCGGGCGCGAACACGTCACGCGGATGCGGCTCGAAGGTCAGCATGAGCGCCGGCACCCCGCGCGCCTGCGCCGCGCTCGTCGCGGCGGCGAAAACGCGCTGATGGCCGAGATGGCAGCCATCGAAATTGCCGATGGCAACGACACCGCCCTTGAGCTCGGCGGGCACGCTGTCGAGCCCGTCCAGATACTTGAAATCCACCAAGACTGTCCCTCACCTGGGAGCGCATCGAGAAAGTGGGGCGAACCTGCCCGTTCCGCCCGCGGTTGGCAAGAGGCCCGGAGGGCCCGGCCCCCGGAGCGTGTCCAGAGAAAGTGGGCACCACTTTTTCGGTTCGGACGCGCGACAAAACTCGGTTCGGACGCGCGACAAACAAAGACTTACACCAGCCGCGGCTGGAATCCTGCAAGCCGCGCGCCCGTCGGCGCCACCAGCGCGGCGATCTGTTCGGGGTCGGCGGCGCCGAACGCATCGAGCTCGTCGGCATGGATCGAACCGGTGATGAACAGGAAATCCACCCCGGCCGCCGCCGCGCCCGTCGCATCGGTGCGCACGCTGTCCCCGATGGCGAGAACGCGCCGCGGATCGAGCTTTTGACCCGCTGCCTTTTCCAGCGCGCCGAGCGCTTCGGCATAGATCGGCGCATGCGGCTTGCCCGCCAGCGCCACCTCGCCGCCCTGTTCGGCATAGATGTCGGCCAGCGCCCCGGCGCAATAGACCATGCGATCGCCCACCTCGACGATCTTGTCCGGATTGGCGCAGACCATCGGCAGGCCGTGCGCGCGCCAGAGCGCCATGCGCTCGGTGTAATCGTCCGGCGTCTGCCCGGGATCGTCGAGCCCGGTCACCACCACCGCATCGGCCTCCTCGGCCGTGCCCCTGGTCACGTCCAGTCCCTCCAGCAGCGGCGCGTCGGCCCCGGGCCCCACGTGATGGATCACCTTCCCCGCGAACCGCCCGATCAGCGCCCGCGTCACGTCCCCCGAGGTCACGATGGCGTCGTAGGCCTCGCGCGACACTCCCATGTCGTCGAGCAATTTCTGAATCAGCGGCGCCGTGCGCGCGGCGTTGGTGATCAGCACCACCCGCCCGCCACCGGCGCGGAAGGCGGTGAGCGCCGCAACGGCGTCGGGGTACGGCTTGACGCCGTTGTGCACCACGCCCCAGACGTCGCTGAGCACGCCGTCATAGCTGGCGGAAAGATCGGTGAGGCGCGGCAAGGGGCCGTTTGAAGACACGGGTTACTGGTCCTGCGAATGATGGTCGTGATGTCAGGAGCGCGCCTGCGCGGGTTCGGGGCGGGCCGTCTCCGCGCCGGCGGCGAGTTCGGCGGGCACCGGCCCTTCCGGGGCGATATGGCTACCCTGGGCGAAATGCACGCCGTCCTCGAGCAGCGAAAGTATCTGCTGTTCGCTGCGGACGCCAGCCACGATCAGGTCCACTCCGTAGCGCGCGATGTAGCTGGCGACGTCCGAGCTGTGAAAATCGGTATAACTCTCCGGCTGGTTGATGAAGCGCGCCGCATCCACCCGCACCGAGCGCACGCCCAGCCCCTCCAGTTCGCCGAAGTTCGCCTTGAGCGTTTTCGCCTCCGTAAGCGAAATTCCCGCCCCGCTCTCGATGAGGCCGGCCAGCGCATGCCGCTCCATGGCGTTGAACGCCCGCCACTGCTGCTCGGTGATCAGGAACTCGATGTCCTTGGCCAGCGCCTTGCCGCCCTCGAGCTGGCCCAACACCTTCTCCACGGCGCGCGGATCGGCCAGCGTCGCGCGCGACAGCGGCGTGCTGATCGCCACCTGCTCGCCCGCCGAGCGCGCCTGCCGCGCGATGGCGCAGGCTTTCTCGAACGCCATCAGCTCCAGCCGCCCCATAACCCGCTCGCTGCCGGTGCGTGGAATGTCGTTGAGCGGATCGGCATACGCCCCGCTCTCCATTTCCACGCGCAACAGCAGGTCGTAGGCACACACGCGCCGCTGCGGCAGCGTGACCACCGGCTGCATGTGGAACGCCACCAGCCCCTCCGCCAGCGCTTGCTCGACCTGTTCGATGGTCAGCCCGTGCCGCCCCTCGAGCCCGTAATCCTCGGCCGCATAGGCCTCGATACGATCGTCGTCCGGCTGTTCCTGCGGCGCCGGCCCGCCCCCCGCGCGCCCCTGCAATTGATCCTGCCGGTCCTCGAGTTCGGCCACCGCCTCGGCCACCTGCTGCACCACGGTACCGAGAACCGAGACGTCGGACTCCATCGTCTCGAGCCGCGGGCCGACGTCGAGCCGCGACATCTCGTTGAGGCGCTGGCTGAGCACCTGCCCCGCCTGCGCATCCGTCGACAGCAGCCGCGACAGGTCCTCGATACCGCGCTCCAGCCGCGCCTCGGCGCGCCGGCGCAGCATACGTTCGAGGATGACCACCGCGATACACAGCGCCACCAGCCCGGTCAGGACCGCTTCGATGGGCGTGAACGTCAGGCCGAAATATGCGGCGGCCGCAACCCCGAGAGCGGCCAGGAATATGAATATGTAAACCAAAGCCTGCACGAGTGGCTTTCCGCCTCCAGTTGACGGATTCGACACGCCCCTCTTAGCACCGCCTGACCAAAGTCAAAAGCGCCGTGCTTTCACCGGGAAACTAAAACGCTTTATTTACCCTGTTCTTCAACAATTGAATCGTGCATATCACGTCCTGCGGCCCGGTTTTGAGGGAGCCTTCGATTTCCATGAGATCCGCCATTGGGTCCGACACGCCGGCACGCCTGCTGCTGATCGAGCAGGACGCTTCCGCCTGCAGCGCCATGATGCGCGACCTCGGCGAGTGCCTGGGCGCCCGGGCCGAGATCACCGGCACGTGCTCGGGACGCGACGCCTGCGCCGAGCTGCGCGCCAATCGTTTCGAGATCGTCGTGGCCGACCTCACCAGCCTGCGCGACATGGCGGCGCTGCCCGAGACCGCCATGGCCAAGCTGTGCCGGCTGGCATCCGGCGCGCTGATCCTGGCGCTGTCCGACGGCTCGTCGGTTTCCAGCGCGGTCGCGGCCATGCGCGCGGGCGCACACGATTATATCGCCAAGCCGCTCACCGGCCCCGCTTTCGCCGCCCGCCTCGACGAACTGCATCGCCGCCACACCCGCACCGAGGCCTGCGACCGTCCCGCACGCGAACCGGCTCCCGAGCCGCCGGAGATCCTGCCCATGTGGCAGCAGGAGCAGCGCATCATCGAGACCGCCATCGCCCATTTCAACGGCAATATCGCCCAGGCCGCAGCCGCCCTCGAGATCAGTCCTTCCACGATCTACCGCAAGCGCCAGTCCTGGGAACAGATGCGCACCGGCATGTCCGGCGCTGCCTAGAGCGACGGGTTCACCCGCCACCGCATCCGTGTTAAGGGCTGTCGCGCATTGGGCCGCGCCGAAATGAATTGCGCCCGCCGGACCGGCGTTTAAGCGCAAAATTGCCATTTCCGTCCTGCCTTTGCCTTGACTCCCCACACCCGCCTTCATATATCCCCGCCAGCCGTTAGCACTCGTGCATGGCGAGTGCTAACGCATCTGTTTCAGGATCCGTTCTGGACGTTCATTTTGACAATGTAAGGAGCGAACATGAGCTTCCGTCCTCTGCATGACCGCGTCGTCGTCCGGCGCGT
>CAZNHG010000078.1:12275-12628 GCA_964572555.1 uncultured Devosiaceae bacterium
CCGCCAAGGAAAAACCCTCCGAGGGCGTGGTCGTTGCGGTCGGCCCCGGCGCCCGCGATGACGACGGCAAGCACATTGCCCCCGACATCAAGGCAGGTGAGCGCGTGCTGTTCGGCAAGTGGTCGGGCACCGAGGTCAAGGTCGACGACGAAGACCTGCTGATAATGAAGGAAACCGACATCCTGGGCGTGATCGAGGGCTGAGACGCCGCCCCGCCGCCAACGGAACGAAATTCTAAGGAGCTACAACAATGGCAGCAAAGGACGTAAAGTTCTCGACTGACGCGCGTGATCGGATGTTGCGCGGCGTCAATACCCTTGCCAACGCGGTCAAGGTGACCCTCGGCCCCAAGG
>CAZNHG010000079.1:0-300 GCA_964572555.1 uncultured Devosiaceae bacterium
CAACCACTTGGCATAGGTCGCCAGGCGAAACCCCTTGTCGGGCTCGATACGCTTGACCGCGTGCTTCAGGCCCACATTGCCCTCCGAGATCACCTCGGAAATGGGCAGGCCATAGCCGCGATACCCCATGGCGATCTTGGCCACGAGGCGCAGATGCGATGTAATGAGTTTCTGGGCTGCGTCGGGATCCTCATGCTGCTTGTAGCGCTTGGCGAGCATGAACTCCTCGTTCGCTTCCAGCATCGGAAACTTGCGGATTTCCTGCAGGTAGCGGTTGAGGCCCCCCTCGGAACTCAGGAC
>CAZNHG010000079.1:310-1119 GCA_964572555.1 uncultured Devosiaceae bacterium
ATTGCGGATTCCCCATTTCTTGTCCCCGGATCACCGGCGGACATGCAAACTCACGCCCATGAAAAGGCGCGCGGGCCAGCGATATAGAAAGATATAGGTGTCACCACCCGATTTACACCCCCTGAGGGCGAATTTCAGTTATCTATATCGGCAAATTACGATGAAAATATGCTCACAGATTTCCGTTGCGTGTGAATTGGTACGGCGCGAGGCTCGCGTCAAGCGTGGCGAGGTCGTTGGGTAAGCCAGCGGTGAAGTGCAGGGTCTCGCCTGTTTCGGGATGGGCGAAGCCGAGTTCCGCGGCGTGAAGAGCCTGGCGGCCGAGATTCGTGACCAACTCATTGAGATCGCCGGGTAATTTGTTGGCTTTGGTGGCGAAACCGGACGCGTAGAGCGGGTCGGCCAGCAGAGGGTGGCCGATATGGGCCATATGCACGCGAATCTGGTGGGTGCGGCCCGTCTCCAGCCGGCACACCAGCCGCGAGATCGCCCAACCCTCACCGGCGAAGCGATCGCCGATCCGATAGTGCGTCACGGCGTCGCGTCCATCGCGGCGAACGGCCTGCTTCAGCCGGTTGTGCGCGTCGCGCCCGATGGGGGCGTCCACGGTGCCATCGATGCGGTCGGGATGGCCCCAGGCGTAGGCGATGTAGGAGCGTACCAGCGGCCCGGTGCGCCCGTGGTCGGCGAACTGGGCGGCGAGGTGGTTGAGGGCCTTTTCCGTCTTGGCGGCCACCATGACGCCCGAGGTGTCCTTGTCGAGCCGATGAACGATCCCCGGCCGCTTCTCGCCGCCGATCCCGGCGAGG
>CAZNHG010000079.1:1129-12436 GCA_964572555.1 uncultured Devosiaceae bacterium
TGCACGACGAGGCCGGCCGGCTTGTCGATGACGATCAGGTGGTCGTCCTCGAAGAGCACGTCGAGCGGGATCGCCTCGGGCTGCGGCGCTGCTTCCTGGAGCGGAGGCGCAACGAGAACGAGGCGGTCGCCGGGTTTGACCTTGTGTTTGGGCTCGCATATCGTCGCGCCGTTGATCGCGACGGCGCCGGCAAGGATCAGGTCCTTGATCCGGTTGCGGCTGAGATCGCCGTGCAGGCCCGCCAGCACGGCATCGAGCCGTCCTCCGGCCGATTGCGCGTCGACGGTATAGTGCACACCATTGTCTTGTTGAGCGGGGCTATCCTGCATGTCCAGTTCCGGGCCCTCCGAGCCCCAGTCCACCGACGAGCTCTCGCCCGAGGCCGCCGCCGTGATTTCGCGGGCGCGGCGCTCGTTCATGATCTCGATGGGCCTTCTCATTCTCGGCTTCACCGCGGTCGCCGTCGCGCTTGTCTACCGCACCGGCGGCGAAGAGGAAATGGCGGGCGGCAGCTATGACGCGGGGGTTCTGACCGTTCCCGCCGGTGCCGAGCTGATCTCGGCGGTTCCTTCCGAGGGGATGTTCGCCATTGCCTACGAACTCGAGGGCAAGCGGCATCTGCGGTTGATCGATGCGGCCACCGGCGCGGTCGTGCGCGACATCGATTTCGTGACCGAATAGGGCGCGCCGGCGCCGTCAGTTGTTGACGTGGGCGTCCTCGAAGGCCGCGATGCGGTCGGCGAGGGAGCCGGGTGCGCTGCGCTCGCGCCGGCGGGGCGATGTTTGGGGGGCGGCGACGTCTTCTGAATCGAGACCCTCGCCCGCATATTTGCGGATGCGATCGAACAGGCTCTCCTCCCCGCTCTCATCGGGAACGCTGTCGGTGGTATAGACGAGCTGGCTGACGGAAGAGGCGATGTCGCCGAGCCGGTCGCGCAGGCCCGGCTCGTCGGCCTCGCCGCTGTCCCAGTCGGCTTCGATCGTGGTCTCGATCTCGACGATGCGGTTGCGCAGCTCACCCAGCGCGTCCTCTTCGGACAGCTCGTCGGCAAGGTGGTGATGATTGCCATTGGCCCGGGGCTCTTCCCACCCCTCCTCGGCGAGCAGCGCGTCGAGGTCGCTGCCCGCGCTCGAAATGCGGGTATAGGCGTCAACGATGCTGTCCGGCGTATCGCTGAATTCCGCGCCGTTGAGGACCTCGCGGATCGAGGCGATGGCATCGGATTTTTCCGCTTTTCCGCCTGCCTGCGTGCTTTCGGCGGCGATGGCCGGGTGCCCGGGCATCGGGGCCTTGCGCAGCTCGATGATCTCGCGCTCGCGGGCGCGCAGTCGCTGGGAGAGGTCCGCGACCTCGCGCTCGAGTTCGTGCAGGCGCTCGTTCGCCGCGGCGTGGCGGTCCTCGAGTTCGGCGTGTTCGCTGGCGTGGCGGTCGCGCTCGGCGATGGCGACGGCGGCCTCGCTTTTGGCGGTGTTGAGTTCGCTGAGCTGTTCGGTCAGCCGGTCGCGCAACTGGTCGACGTGACGTTCGAGGCGGCGCTGGGTGAGGGCGAACTCGGCGCGGAGCTGGTCCTTGTCGGCGCGGAATTCGGCCATGGTCATGGGCGTGGCCGCCTCGATGCGCTTCTTCGTGAGGCGCACGGCACGCTTCCACACCGAGGGCAGCACGACGAGCGCCAGCAGGGTGGCGATCAGGAAGCCCAGGGCAAAGAACATTATCTGGTCAACGGCCATGTCCATACTCCGAACAACGCGGGCAGGAGGCGAAAGGTTCAATCTTTCGTGCGTTCGCCCGGTTATTGCCTCCGCGTACCCCCCGGATTGCGGACCTTGCAATAATACCGGATATGGCGCCGAATATCACTAGCTGCAAGAAAATGCTTGCCACATGGTCAATTGGCCGGCGGGTGGTGCGGCCAAAGGCAGCCTTCCGCGCCCCGGCGTATGCTCGCGATTCGGTCGCTGTGCGGCTTCATGCGCTGGCGAGGGCCACTTTTGCGAGGGCTGGCGTGCCTTACGCATGCGGCGTCCGATTCAAAGAGATGAGGGCTTCCGGCACCGATTCAGATGGTGCCGGACAGCGTACTCAGAACGGGTTCCAGGTCGGTTCCTGGGTGAACTTGAGATAGCCCACATTGACGCCGAGGCGCGCGCCGATGCCGGAGCGGATGGGCACGATGTAGATGTCGCCGTATTTCATCGTGGTCATGCCGACGCCGCCCACGACGTAGGCAGAACCGTCGACGCCGGGATAGCGGCCGTAAATGGAATCCACGCTGGGCAGGTTGTAGACCAGCATCATCACGCGGCTGCCGTCGCCGCCAAAGTCGAAGCCGATGCTGGGGCCCTGCCAGAAGACCGAGCGCTCGCCGGCGTTGCGGGTATACATGGTGCCCTCGCCGTAGCGCGCGCCCGCGAAGATGGCGCCCGAGCCTTCCTGTCCCAGGATGTAGCCGTTGGGCAGGCCGAAGCGGGAGACGGCGCGCTCGACCACCGAGGCGAGACCCTGCGAGACCTCGCCGAAGAATTCGTTGCCGGTCTGTACCAGTTCGTCGCTCGAATAGCTGTCCGATACCGAGCCCTGGGCCTGGGCGGCGATGGCCATGAAGAGGCTGGCGAGCACGACAATCAGGGCAGTGCCAAAGCGTTTGAGCATTTTCGATGAACTCCGTGCGTTCGGGTGACCGGGCGTTGGAAAGCCGGACTGGCGAGTCCGGCGGGTGTCCGGCCGTGAATTTCGTGGCTCTCCGGGCGGGTGAACCGGCCAGTCCCGATCCCGGTGATCGTCGCGGAACGCGTGGGGTGAACCATTTACCCGGACCTTACCAATTCCGGCTAGTCTGGCCGCCGATTCACCCAAAACGCGTACCGGGCAAACACGGCCATCATGCGGCAAATCCGTAAACAAATCTTAACCATTCCGGGCAGTTGGCGCGGTTTTTGCGGCCGGCTACGGGGGGTGCGTGCAGTGGTGGTGGCGGTTTCGCTGGCGCTTTCGGGAGCGGTGGCCGGCGCGGGCGTGGTCACGGCGGTCGTTACCGATCCACTGACGGGGGTGGCGATCGACGGATACGACCCGGTCTCCTATTTCACCGCGGATGCGCCGCATGCCGGCTTGCCGGAATACGAATACCGCTGGCGCGGCGTGCCCTGGTACTTCGAGAGCGCGGCCAATCGCGACGTCTTCCGGCGCGCGCCGGAGATCTACGCGCCGCAGTTCGGCGGCTACGGGCTGATGGCGCTGGCGCGGGGATATCTGTCCCAGGGCAATCCGCGTGTCTACGCGGTATTGGAGGACCGGTTGTTCCTGTTCTACTCGACCAGCAATCGCGACGCCTTCCTGAAGGCGCAGCGCAGCTCCTACGAGAAGGCCGCCGCCAACTGGACCGAGCTGTCGCAGCAGCTCAGCGGGCCGGAAGATAGCGAGTGAACGCGTGGGGGACAGCGTTAACGCCCGGTAACCTTTTGCCTGCTAGTTTTCCGTAATCGGGCCTTCTTGCCCGCTTCCGCCCGGGCGCTACACTGCCCGAGCGAATTAACCTGATTCTTTCGTCCCGCCGACATGGAGACACGAATGGCCGACCCGATCGAGTTGGAAGCCAACGACCTCGCCGCGATGCTGTGTTCGCGGGTGTGTCACGACCTGATCAACCCCATCGGGGCGGTCAACAACGGCTTGCAGACCCTCGAGGATCCCGAGCAGGCCTCTATGGCCGACTTCGCCAAGGAGATGGTGGCCAATGCCGCCAAGCAGGCGCAGGCCAAGCTCGAATATGCCCGCCTCGCCTTCGGCGCCTCCTCGACGCAGGGGACCGAGTTCGATTCCCGCGAGTGCGAGCGCGTGGCGCGCATCCTGTTCGACATCGAAAAGCCCGACCTCGACTGGCGGATCGATCCGGTCTTCATCCCGAAGAACAAGGCCAAGATGCTCATGAACATGCTGCTGATCACCATTGGCGCGGTGCCGCGGGGCGGCACGGTGATCGCCGATGTCAGCGGCGAGCAGGGGCAGGAGGTGTTCACCCTCACCGCGACGAGCGATCCGGAGAAGAAGCAGAAAACCCTCAAGCCGCTGGGGGTGGAGGACCTTCTCACCGGCACGCCGGAGGAGGGGGTGGATGCGCGCGGCATCCAGCCGTTCTATACCGGCCTGCTGGCGCGGATGAGCGACATGAGTCTCGACCTCAAGCTGGAGAACGAGGTGTTCACGTTCAAGGCGGAGCCCAGGGCGGCATAGCGCAGGCGCCCGCGGTGTGCCGTCAATGGAATGCTAACGAATCGTAGGGATTTTGGTTGCATACTGTCGTGAGGCGTTATCGGCGCGATGACGCCCTTTTGCAGGCCAGAGCGGTCCATGCCGGTTCGTTCGGGGCCATGAGAGGATACTGAGCCGTGACGCAGCTTGTTTCGCCCGATGTGCCAGCCACCGGCGACCGGCCCGCCAGATCGTGCCTGGTCGTCGACGACTCCAGCGTGGTGCGCAAGGTCGCCCGCCGCATCCTCGAGCAGCTCGATTTCACCGTCGACGAGGCGGAAGACGGCCAGGAGGCCTATGACAAGTGCCGGGCCGACATGCCCGACGCCATCCTTCTCGACTGGCAGATGCCCATCAAGTCCGGGCTCGAATTCCTCAAGGACCTGCGCGGCTATGACGGCGGCGACAAGCCCAAGGTCGTGTTCCTGACCACCGAGAACGACGTCGGCCACATTGCCATGGCGCTCAAGGCCGGCGCCAACGAATACCTGATGAAGCCGTTCGACCGGGATATCCTCGAGACGAAGTTCCAGGAGCTCTGGGCGGAGTAGGGGTGCCGGCAGGCAGGGTGGGTCGGCCCGTAGTAGGGGCCCATCGAGAAACCGAATCTCAGACAAGCGCGCGCCGCCCGGATCGGGCAGCGCCGCCCCTCAGGCCGCTTCGGCGAGGCTCAGGCCCTTGTCCTCGGGGACGCCGATCATCAGGTTGAGGTTCTGCACGGCCGCGCCTGACGCGCCTTTTCCGAGATTGTCGTAGACGCTGAGCACCAGCGCCTCGCCTTCGGCATTGTTGGCGAAGACGTAGAGGCGCATGGTGTTGGTGCCGTTGAGCACCTCGGGCGTGACCTCGTGCGAGCGCTCGAATTCGGCGGGGGGCATGACCTCGACGAACCGGCTACCGGCATAGCGCGCGGCGAGGGCGGCGTGGATATCGGCACCCGACGGGCGCCCCGGCAGGGCCCATAGCGGCAGCGGGACCGCCCCGACCATGCCCTGTGCGTAATTGCCCACGGACGGTTGGAAGATCGGCCGGTGGTCGAGCCGCGAATGGATCAGCATTTCGGGGGCGTGCTTGTGCATCAGGGTCAGCCCGTAGGGCAGGAAGGGCGGCGCGCCGTCATTGCCGCGATAGTCCGCGATCATCGCCTTGCCGCCGCCGGTGTAGCCGGAAATGGCGTTGTAGGTCAGGCCCGTTTCGCGCGGTACGAGTCCGGCATCGACGAGCGGGCGCACCGCGGCGATCAGCCCTTGCGGATAGCACCCCGGATTGGCGACGAAGCGCGCGTTGGCGATCGCCTCGGGCTGTTCGGGCGCAAGCTCGGGAAAGCCGTAGACCCAGCCATCGGCCACGCGATGGGCCGTCGAGGCATCGATGACGCGCGTCGTCTCGTCGGGGATCAGCGTGATGGCTTCCTTCGCCGCCGCGTCGGGCAGGCACAGGATGGCGACATCGCACGCGGCCAGCGCCTCGGTGCGCGCGCCAGCGTCCTTGCGGTCGGCCTCGTCGAGGGTGATCAGCGCGATGTCGTCGCGCGCGGCCAGGCGCTCGCGGATCTGAAGACCCGTGGTGCCCGCTTCGCCGTCGATGAAGACCTTCGTGCTCATGATACCACTCGTTGGTTCTCGAAATTCTGACGGGCGCTATACAGCAGATTGGCCCGCCTGTCATCGTGGTGGGGCGGGCTATCGGGCGGTCAGTGTGTGCCGGCGACGCCGATCAGGTGGCCCTCGGGGTCGGTGAAGTGCCCCACGACGAGTTCGCCGCTGGGTGAGACGACCGGTCCCAGTACGCGTTTGCCCCCCAGGCTCTCGGCGTTTTTCAGCGCCTGTTCGACATCGTCGACCCCGACATAGAACAGGACACGGCTGTCATAGTCCGGCCCGCCGGCGACGCCGCCGGGAATGCCGCCACCGTTTCCGGCGCTGTCAACGAAGCCGTATTCGTCCGGCTGCGAGATGGCATCGGCGACCCGGCTGCCGGTGTCGAATTTCCAGCCGAACAGGTCGGCGTAGTAACTGCGCAGCGCTCGGGGGTTCTTTCCGATGACCTCGAAATGCACGACCGGTTGTCCCATGATCTGGTCCTTTCGTAGTGTTGCGCCCCTATGCGGACGGGGCCGGGGTCCTGCCGAACAAAAGAGCGAGATAGCGCCCCAGATGGTCGAGGCTTTGCGCCGCGACGGCACCGGTGCCGTGGGCCTTGGCGAGGATGAAGCCGCCCTGGATGACGGCCTGGATGTGCAGCGCGAGGCTGTTTGGGGTCCATTCCCCGGCGGGCCCATGGGCCGCGATGGCGGCGCCGATATCGGCTTCGAGCATCTCCACCTCACCTTCGAGGCTCGCGGCGCAGGCGGCGGCGAGGCGGGGGTGAGTGCGGTAGGCCTCCTGCACGATCGTGCCGGCGAAACAGGTGAAGTCGGGTATGTCGCCCGCCAGGATCTCCTTGCGGAATGCGACATAGGCGATGAGCCGGTCGGCGGGATCGGGCTCATCGAAGAACGGTGCATCGGCAAAGGCGTTTGCGGCGTGTCCGTTCCAGTGCGACACGGCTGCATGCGCAAGGTCGTCCTTGCTCTTGAAGTGATGGAAGAAGCTGCCCTTGGTCAGCCCCGCCTCGGTGCACACGTCCTCGATGCGCGTGGCGGTGTAGCCCTTTGTGCGCACGAGTTTGAGGGTGGCATCGAGGAACTTCGTCCTGGAGTCGCGTTGTGTCTGCATGAAATCATACCCACTGGTTGGTTTGTCATATACCAACCAGTGGGTATGGAGTCAATCGGGGTGTGTGGTGGTGGGGCTGCCCCGCCCTCTCCGTCATTCCCATGCAAATGGGAATCCAATGGCGGCTGCCGTGAAGCACCCAGGCTGTGGTGTGTGGCACAGGTCCTGCTACAGTACGTCCGCGTCCCAACCGGCTGACCCGGTTGGATTCCCGCGTTTGCGGGAATGACGGCGTGGGTGGGGTGTGTGGGAGGGTCAAGCCCGGGGGCGAGAGTGACGACCGGGGCGGGGCTTGCGCAGGGTCTGTTCCCGGTTGCTTCATCCCGGCCCTTGCGCGCGATCCTGTCGCCGGAAACGAAAAACGCCCCGGCCAGGCGGGGCGTTTTCGAAAAAAAGGGTCGTTTCGCTGGCCGGTCAGGCGCTCTCGGAGAGTTCGGCCTCGTCGGGCTCGCGCAGCACGTAGCCGCGGCCCCAGACGGTCTCGATGTAGTTCTTGCCGCCGGTGGCGACGGAGAGCTTCTTGCGGAGCTTGCAGATGAACACGTCGATGATCTTGAGTTCGGGCTCGTCCATGCCGCCATAGAGATGGTTGAGGAACATCTCCTTGGTGAGCGTGGTGCCCTTGCGCAGGCTGAGGAGTTCCAGCATCTGGTATTCCTTGCCCGTCAGGTGCACGCGCTGGCCGCCGACCTCGACCGTCTTGGTGTCGAGATTGACCGTGAGGTCGCCGGTGGTGATGACCGACTGGGCGTGGCCCTTGGAGCGGCGCACGATGGCGTGGATGCGGGCGACCAGCTCGTCCTTGTGGAAGGGCTTGGTCATGTAGTCGTCCGCGCCGAAGCCCAGGCCCCGCACTTTGTCCTCGATCCCGGCGAGACCGGACAGGATGAGAACCGGGGTCTGAATCTTCGCAACCCGCAGGGTGCGCAGCACTTCATACCCGCTCATGTCCGGCAAGTTCAGGTCGAGCAGAATAATGTCGTAGTCATAGAGCTTTCCGAGATCGACACCTTCTTCACCGAGATCGGTGGTGTAAACGTTGAAGGCCTCGGATTTGAGCATCAATTCGATGCTCTGGGCTGTTGCGCCGTCATCCTCGATAAGGAGTACCCGCATGTTTATCCCCTTGAACTTCGTTCCCTGCTGGAACCTTAGGCTCCGCTCCATGCGCGAGCGGCCCCAAATCCAACCCTACTGGATATGATTCGACCCTAGATTGAATTAGTTAACAAAGTTTAATTCGCTAAAGCAATACGCGAGCTCGTAAAGGTTACAGACCTGTTAACTCACTGATATTGCTGTCAAAATCGCCAACGCTAAACTTAATAATTAGGGTTAAGAAACCGTTCTAAGCGACTCTTGGGACTCGGTGAAACACACTTCGGATTCGATGGGACTCACGGGGCGGATGCGCCCACACAAAAAATACGCCGATTGTCGGCATTAACGCTTTTTGCTTAACGAGCGGTTACCGTTACCCTTGCGATTCGGAAGGGGCATCGCTCGTGAAGTCACTGATTTCGGAAATCGAGGCGATCGACGACGTCGAGGTGTTCGGCCGGGTCAAGTCCGTCCAGGGGCTGCTGATCGAGGTCGTCGGGCCGGTGCGCGAGCTGCGCGTGGGCGGGCGCGTCGCCATCGAGACGCAGTTCGGCTCGCGGCTCAGCGCCGAGATCATCGGTTTTCGCGACGGCCATGCGCTGTGCCTGCCCTTCGGTCCGCTCGAGGGCGTGCGGCTGGGGTGCCGGGCGGTGTTCTTCAGCCATGACGGGGCGGTCTATCCTTCTGACGAGTGGCTGGGACGCGTGGTCGATGCCGGCGGCAATCCGATCGACGGGTGCGGGCCGGTGGCGCGCGGCCCCGACGCCTACGCGCTGAGGGCGGCCCCGCTCGCTGCCCACGACCGGGAGCGGGTGGGCGATCCGCTCGATCTCGGCGTGCGCGCGCTCAATACCTTTACCACGGTATGCGAGGGGCAGCGCCTGGGGATCTTCGCGGGTTCGGGCGTGGGCAAGTCGGTGCTCATGTCGATGCTGGCGGTGAACACCGAGGTCGATGTGGCGGTGATCGGGCTCATCGGCGAACGCGGGCGCGAGGTGCGCGAGTTCATCACCGACTACCTGGGCGAGGAGGGGATCAAGAAGGCGGTCGTGGTGGTGGCGACGTCCGACGAGAGCGCGCTTATGCGGCGTCAGGCCGCCTATCTCACGCTGGCGCTGGCCGAATACCATCGCGACCGGGGCAAGCGGGTGCTGTGCATGATGGACAGCCTGACGCGCTTCGCCATGGCCCAGCGCGAGATCGGGTTGGCCATCGGCGAGCCGCCGACCGCCAAGGGCTATCCGCCGACGGTGTTCACGGAACTCCCCAGGCTGCTGGAACGGGCCGGGCCGGGGCTGATAAATTCGGGCTCCGTTACCGGTCTGTTTACCGTTTTGGTGGAAGGTGACGATCACAACGAGCCCATTGCGGACGCCGTTCGCGGCATTCTCGACGGGCACATTGTAATGGAGCGTGCCATTGCCGAGCGGGGTCGCTACCCGGCGGTGAACGTGCTCCGGTCCATCTCGCGCACCATGCCGGGGTGCGTGCCGGAAGATGTCCGGCCGGTCCTGCAGCGGGCGCGCGAATACCTGTCGGTGTTCGCCGACATGGAAGAGCTGATCCGGCTGGGCGCGTATCGCAAGGGCTCGGATCCGAAGGTGGACCGCGCGATGGCGATCAACCCGGAGCTGGAGGCGTTTCTCAGCCAGCAACGGGACGAACGCACCTCGATCGGCGAGGGCTATGAACAGCTCGCGGCGATCGTTGGCAAGGCTGATGCGCTGAGTGCAGACGACTTGAGTGGGTAAGGAGTACAAGTCATGAAGTCGCGTAGCGAGAGCCTGATCCGGCTCAAGAAGTTCCAGGTGGACGAGAAGCGGCGTCAGGTTGCCCAGATCGAGCACATGGTCGCCGATTTCGAGCGCATGGCGTCCGAACTCGACCAGCAGATCGAGCTGGAACATCAAAAAACCGGTATCTCCGACACCGCCCACTTCGCCTATTCCACCTTCGCTAAGGCCGCGCTGACCCGGCGCGACAACCTCATTGCATCGGCCGATGACATGAAGGAGAAGCTCGAGGCGGCGCAGGACGATCTCGCCGAGGCGCTCGAGGATCTCAAGAAGGTCGAGCTTCTGGACCAGCGCGAGAACCAGCGCGAGCGGGACGCCGCGGACAAGGCCGAGCAGCAGGAATACGACGAGATCGCCCGCATCCGGCACACACGCTGACGCCGTCCCGCTCCGGCAGGCTATTGGAAATGGGCCCGGTTCGGGCCCATTGGCGTTTGTGCGGTCACTTATATCCACAACTTCGCCAGAAAGCGGCGTGCTGATCCGAGACAGCGCATATGCACGCAAATCCGCGTCCGGCAGGGCCGATAGCGCGTGCTGGCAAGGGTTCGGTGCCGTTCCGTTACGCTCCCGGGATGACGTATAGGTCAACAAGTTTGACCAATTGGTCAATTCACTGTTGCGCGGGGCGACAAAAAAGGCTTTTCTGCGGCCAAGTCGCCAGTGCGTCTCATCTGGCGACGAAAAAATACTTGTCAGGGAGACACATCAATCATGCGACTCGTGAAAACGATGCTCGCCGCCACCGCCCTCATGGCGGGCCTGGCCGGCGCGGCTTCCGCAAAAACGCTTGTCTATTGCTCCGAGGGTTCGCCCGAGGGGTTCGATCCCGCGCCCTATACGGCGGGCACCACCTTCGATGCCGCCTCGCGCACCATGTACAACCGGCTGACCGAGTTCGAGCACGGCGGGACCACCGTGCAGCCCGGCCTGGCGGAAAGCTGGGACGTCAGCGACGACGGGCTCGAGTACACCTTCCACCTGCGCGAGGGCGTGCAGTTCCATACGACCGACTATTTCACGCCGTCCCGGCCGATGAACGCGGACGACGTGATCTTCTCGTTCGAGCGCCAGCTCGATCCGGAAAACCCCTGGCACGAATATGCCAGCGGCATTTCCTGGGAATATTTCAACGCCATGTCGATGCCCGACCTGATCGAGTCCATCGAGAAGGTCGACGACATGACGGTGAAGTTCACGCTCACCCGCCCCGAGGCGCCGATGATCGCGAACTTGGCCATGGACTTCGCGTCCATCGTGTCGAAGGAATACGCCGACCAGCTCGCCGAAGCCGGCAACATGGAGCAGTTCAACCAGCAGCCCGTGGGCACCGGTCCGTTCCAGTTCGTCGCCTATCAGCAGGACGCGGTGATCCGCTACAAGGCACATCCCGACTACTGGGACGGCAAGCAGGCCATCGACGACCTCGTCTTCGCCATCA